>NZ_JBXAPG010000038.1:0-79698 GCF_058803765.1 Burkholderia sp. GW821-FHT14F03 | reverse complement strand
GCGCCATCGGCGGCGTTGCGCCGATGGCCAGACTTCCCGTATCGAGAAACAACCTCTTGACGCTTCACAGCTAGCGCAGTGAGCGTGTATTGCCCAGTGCGCCATTGGTACACGACACGGCGCTCGTCCTCGGCTTTGAGGCTCCGTGGGCGGCCCAGGCGGACCCCGCGCACCTTGGCGGCTTCCATGCCGCTTATCGTCCGCTCGCGGATCATTTCCCGTTCGAATTCGGCAAACGCGCCTAGCATCTGGAGCATCAGCCGCCCGGATGCAGTGTTGGTGCGATGTGTTCGGTAAGACTCTCAAAGCTCGCCCCGCGGTCTGCTAGGCGATCGATGATGGTGAGGAGGTGCTTGAGTGATCGCAACGCGATCGAGCTTGTAGACGACCAGGGCGTCGCCGCGCTTGAGATTTCGGAGGAGTTTGTCTAGAACGGCGCGACGAGTGCTTGCACCTGATCGCTTTTCTTCGTGAACTGCATCGACGCCGGCCTTCGTCAATGAGTCGATCTGTGCGCGTGTCTCCTGTTCCTACGTGGAGACTCTTGCGTAACCGATTCTCATTGGATGTAAAAAAACGTCAGATTCTTCCACAGAATCTGACGTTTCTTTGTGAACAATTTCGAACAAGCCTGCCAAATCGAAAAAGTTCGTTTTCTTGGCGGAGAGGGTGCATTTCGAACCCATCTGACTGAGCGTTAGCCGTCGTGACGCCTGCGGCCTTGGCCTCATTCGCCGTCGTCAAACAGGTCCCGAGTACGAGTGTCACGGACGCGGCCACCCCGGCCGCTCGCAGGTTTCCCAGTGCACGCGCCCAGGCAGACGCGTTTTTGCTGTCTAGCGTCTGTTCAATTTCGGCCAACGTCTCAAACGGGGGCAACCCCGCCAGTTCGGCCAGCACGAGAATTTCGCCTGCATCGGGCTTCCGCGCACCGCTGCGCCATGCGGATAGGCGTGACTGGGCGAAGCCGAAATGGTCAGCAACGGCTCCCAGGGAACCCTGCTTCCGCTTCGCTGCGTCGAGTAATTCGCCAATCGTCATACAAGGCCTCTTGACAGTTTTATACGATGGTGTAAATAATTCGCCCTGAGCCGTTTACACTGATGTGTAAATTTTTAGCGAATTGGTTAAGGCGGCAGTCTATCAGTTTCGCCGGAAAGGTAAACCCGGCGCGGCTGAGGCCGGTGTGGCGGTGCGGTGCGGTGTCAATCGTGCAGGCAGGCCCTCGGATGCACGGTTGTTTGCGGGGGGGCACCTCACTGCCCCCGCCTTTTTGAGGCCACATTTCTACGGCACGCGGGGGCGTCGATGCGGAATCAACGGACAGGGGCTAGGCCGGATATTCGTGGTGGCTTTGAGGTGGATCGCGAGAATTTTCTCCACTTCCTGTTCGGCTGGCATGGGCTGATGGCAAATGAAAATTATTTCGGGGCGTCGCTGCTGAGGGTTCACCTGCTCCAGCAACTTGACGGGCTCGGCGGGCTTGCGGGGGCGTGGTGATGGCGAAGCAGCAGCAGGACAAATTTACAGGCGACATGTTCGGAAATCGCGTTGGTCGCCCGTCCAAGCTCGGCGCGAAAACCGGGGCGCAGCGGTCGGCCGACTATCGGTCCCGGCAGCGTCTGGTTTCCGTGACGCGTAACGAAAATTCGTGCAGTTGGTGCGGCGCTCCGGCGCGCGGCTGCGAAGTGTGTGGCATTCCTCCTTCCAAGACTCAAGGCTGAGGCGAATCGTGGGCAAACTCAAGTCGGCGCTCCAATCGGGTGCGATTCGTACTCCTAAATCCGTCATCGAAACCGGCGCGGCCGCTCCTGCCCGCAGCGCCAGCGAGGACAGCAGCGGCCGCGCCGGTTTTTGCCCCCCCCGGACTAACAGGGGGGGAACGGAAAGGCCGGCCATCGCGACGGTGCAGGAATTGCAGATGGTCATGACCGACACGGGGGAGTTGAAAACGGTCCTCGTGCGCCGCCCGGTGAATCAGCAGGTCGCAATGGTCGATACGCTGCGTTTTACCGTAGGTGAGGAAACATGGAATCGAACCGCCCGCGAACAGCTTGTGAGTGACGAGTGCTTCATACGTGAAGCAAGCAGGTATCTCGAAGATATCTTCGGCTTTGGTATCACGCGTGATTTGAAAAAGAGCCGGGATTTCTACACAAACGCGTGGGAGTTGGGCGACAACTTCGGACACGTCGCATTTGGCGGTGCCAGTCAACGCGGAACGATGCTCATCAACTTGAGCGGCCAGGGCTGCATTGCGGCGAAGGCTGGATGGGAATCGCGTCTACATGATTTTCTTGTGGGTACCGCTGTCCGTCCAACGATCACGCGGGTTGATCTCGCGCATGACTGCATGAAGGGCGAGTACACAGTCGATCAGGTTGACGGCTGGTATGACGATGGCCTTTTCACCTGTTCGGTGAACGCGCCGCACCATGAATATAAGGGCGATTGGAAGAGGCCGAACGGCAAGGGGCGAAGCGTCTATATCGGTTTGCGTCGGAACGGGAAGCTCTGCCGGGCCTATGAGAAGGGCCGCGAGCAGGGGGATGCGGATTCCGAGTGGGTGCGTATCGAGGTCGAGTTTCGGAACAACAAGCGCGTGATTCCGCTCGATGTACTGCTCGATCCGTCGAGTTACTTCGTCGGGGCCTATCCGTGTCTTCGCCTCCTCGATGCGTCGCGCATGCCTGAGAAGATCGAAATCAAGCGCAAGGCGGCGGAAATCAACGTCGATGCGAGCATTAAGAATATCCGCACGAGTTATGGCAAGTACGCGTTCGTCCTTCGCAACCTGTTAGGGGATGCCGATTTTCTCGACGCGATCACGAATGAGTCGGGCGAGTGGCCTGAGCGCCTCAAGGTGCCGGATTACGAAACGTGTGCAGTTCCAATGCGTTTTTGCCGCGAACACCAGTCGTACAACGATTTAGACCCCTCTGATGATGGCTGGACAGGGGAAGCGGTCTATACACCAGCCGCTGGAAACCAATCATGCGATTCAAGAGCGATGTGAAGGTGTTGGGTATGAAGTCGAGCAAGGGGCAGATGGACAACGGCACCGCGTTCGACAGTACGAAGGTGTACACCGAGACCGCCCTGGATGATTCGAAGGGTACGGCAAAGGGATTCGCTGTCGCAGAGTTCACGCTCGGTACGTCGGTGGAGTTCGACAAGTACAAGCATCTTCCCTTCCCGTTCGAAGGGACTGCCGAATTTGAGATCGTGACGAACGGTAAGACGCAGAAGACCATCATGCACAGCCTTACGCCGACGGCTCGCGCGGCGAAGGCGAGCTGATCATGAATGGCAGGGTCGTGTACGTCGTGCAGGACCTTGTTTCCGGCGGTTTCCTGCGGCCCGATTCCGGAGACGTGGGCCGAACCGATCGGCTCAGGGATGCGGGCGGATTCGAGGATATCGGTGAGGCGTGGGACGCCGGATTGGATCACTGCGATGGCGCTTTCGATGTTGTTCCGATTGTGTTCGTGAGAGTGGAGGGATAGGCGCATGGCGGCAGGATCGGGGCGGTATGTGTTGACGTGCGTGCCGGTCAGTTCAATGGGTGATGTAGGTACGGTAGATCAGGCGGTCTGCCCTCCGGCTGATGGGCAGTATTTTCGCGTTCAGACGACCCATGCGTACCTGCTCGATCCGGCCGTCGCATCGTATGTTGATGTGGCGATAGCGCCTTTCGACTACGTGCAAGCGGCAGGGTTTTGGGGCGCTTCATTTGTAGCTGTCATGGCTTTGTACGTGTTTAGTCGTTGTGTTGGGGCTGTGCTGGAATTTGTCCGGCGCGGTTGATAAAAGCGAGCCGGGCGCATCCCGGCAATCTGAGAGTAAGGAGTACCAAGTATGAAAATTAATGTTCAGAAGCTCAAAGCGATTTCCGCACGTTGCTCCATCGGGGTCCTGGCGCTCCCGACGTTCGCGCACGCGGCGGAGACCGGCGGTATCGACTACGCGCAACTGCTGTCCGGCATCAACTTCGATTCGACCAAGGTCGCCGTCATGGCCATCGCGGCATCGCTCGGGGGTCTGTATCTCGCGATCCGTGGTGCTCGGACGGTGCTCGGTATGGTTCGCCGCTAAGCCGTTTGCGATGTCGGTGATGTAGCGAAGGGGGCCTAGCGCCCCCTTTTCTTTGGGATCGAGGATATGACAAACGTACAGGCTTGGTACTTGGCAATGTTCGCGCTGGGCATGTTGTCGGCGTGGGCTGTCATTCAGGGGATACGCGGATGAAAACACGTGCATTGATAGCGTTGGTTGTGGCGCTCATGATGGTTTGTAACCAGCAGGCACATTCGCAGGCGTTGCTTGCCCCGGTTGAAAATTTTGTCGTCAATCGCGCTGAGGCGGCGATTCTTACTCGTGTAGCGATTGGGCGCGGCTTTGCGGCCAATGATCCCCGGATCTTGGCGACGCTTGAGTCGATGGGAACGGCGTCGACGGCGTTGAACGTAGCGTCTACAGGTGCTGGAGTCGCCTTGGCATTCGCAGGCGCTCCGGTTTGGCTAACGTTGTTGGCCGGGCTTGGAATCGTGGCGGCTGGTCAGGCGCTTATGTTTGCCAATGGGATGCAGCAGCTGAAGGTGTCCGCAGACGGGAATACTGTTGAAATCAGTCCGGTTGGTGCGAATGTCCCGTATGCAATCCCCGTGCAGATTCCTAGACCGGCGGGCAAAGTTCCATCGCCTGAGGCATGGGCTGTTAACAATGGGATGCGCGTTTTTAAAACGTCGACCTGCATGCCCGGGTACGAGTGTGAGGCGTACCCGGCGGACGGTGACGGTGCGTTCGGAAATTTCAGTATGTCGTCGGCCGGCACGGTCGTCTATGCCGACACGTTGAATCAGGTCTCCTACTACAAGGCGTACGAAGCAAGGTACAACGGTAGTTGCGGAAATACAGGAGGGTGCGCGTCACCATTTGACAGCCGCAACGTGATTTCTAGCGTTACGTACCTTGATGCTCCTCAGTGGTTTCCAAACGGCAAAAAAGTTCTGTGGACAAAGCAAACTGTTAGCTCTCCATATGATTGCACTCCCCCAGGATCTCCTTGGGGTACCCCCCCACGTGTTTGTTGGGGTGAGCCCGTTACGAGCGCTGTTCAAGATGGAATATGGTCATTTAATGAGAGTGCGATCCCGGCGACTGGCGCGGACCTGATGGATCTGTACGCGAAAGCGCAGCAACTTGGAAATTCAGCGAGGCTCTCTGCGAATACGCTTTCTCGCATCGTTGATGAAACGTGGAAGCGGGCGGCGTCAATTCCGGGATATAAAGGCTTGCCGTATGGCGTTAGCAATCCGGTCACGCCGGCCGAGGTGGATCCTTGGGTCAAGGCAAACCCGTCTGCTGTCCCGAATGCAGAGGATCTGTTTCGTCCTGCTCAGCCGCGTCGGGGCGGGCGCGTCGAGATTTATCCTGATTTGTACCCTCAGCCGGATCCAGTCCCCAACCCGAATCCCAACCCCAACCCCAACCCCAACCCGAATCCCAACCCCAACCCGAACCCGAATCCTGAGCCGAACCCCAACCCCAATCCGAACCCGAATCCTGAGCCGAACCCAAACCCGGGCACGAATCCGCAAATCGCGCCGAATGTGAATGTGGTCAACACGCCAAACGTCAATGTGGCGAATCGCGTCCAGATCGATCCCGGTGCGGATCCTGGTATTGGCGCTCCGAATCTTGAGTCGATACCGACAGCGGAAATGATTCTTCGGCCGCTACTGAACCTCTTTCCTGACCTGCGAAAGTTCGCCGTACCGGCGCATGCGTCCGAGTGTCCCCGTCCGACATTTGATCTGTTCGGTCAGCAGGTGACGATGAGCGCTCATTGCGATTTCGCCGAGCAGCATCGTTCAGCGATAACTGCGGTAGGGGTGGCAGCGTTTGCTATCGCTGCTCTCTTCATTGTTTTGATGGCGTAAGGAGGGGGTATGTGGGCTCTACTGTTGTCTGCGGTGAATCTGCTGCTCGGCTTTGTCGTTCGGTCACTGCTCGCGCGATTTTTTACGTATTTCGCGCTGTACTTCATCACCACGGAATTCGTCGGAGTTCTCCAGTCATCTGGAATCCTGCCTAATGGCTCCGCGCTGCTCGGAGCGTTCGGCCAGATTGGCTCAGACGTTTGGTATTTCCTCGATCTATGCGGGTTCAGTTCGGGGGTGAGCATGTTGGTTAGCGCGTACACCATGCGCTTCATCATTCGTCGCATACCCGTTATCGGGTGAGCAGCCTGAAAGAGAGAACGCTATGCCAATTAATGCATTCGGTGGTGGTCCAGGGACAGGGAAGACATATGGCGTCATGGAGCACGTCATCTTGCCCGCGATATCCAACGGTCGATTCATCATTACGAACATAGACGGCTTGGACTGCGAAGCAATTTATCAGTACGCCGCTGATCAAGCTCCAAGAGGGAAGATTATTTGCATTGGTCATATCCGTCATTGCGACAGGAGTGCGCCCGATGAGGAGGATTTTTTCCCGACTGAGGCGGCGCTTGATCAGCCCATGCCGGTTCCCGATCCGGACTACTCTCGCGTTTGCGGCGGGGATCTGGTCGTCATTGATGAGGCAACACGACATTGGGCGACAGGTGAGAAAATTAAACGATCGCATGCCTATTTCTTTCGGGAACATCGTCATTTCACGAACGAGATGGGCCATACGTGTGACCTTGTCGTCATAGATCCCGATTTGACGATGCTCGCTCGGGCGCTGAAGGGGAAAGTCGAGCTATCGTCTGTCACGCACAAACCGAAATCGCTTGGTCTGAATCGCTACTCGGTGAACCTATATCGCGGCGTTCGGCTTTCGTCGCGCCCGATCTCGAGCCGGGGGCCGTTTCCGTTTCGGCCGGAGATTTACGCTTTGTATAAGAGCTACAGTCATTCTGGCGCGAAAGAACAGCAGATCGACAAGCGGCAAAACATCCTCCGAAGTCCGGCGTTGTGGATGCTTGTCGCGGGCGTTGTTGTGGCTATTGGTGGTGGTGGTCATTTCGCGTGGCGCTTCTTCCATCCCGCGCAACGGTCAGTGCAAGGTGAACCGAGACCGTCCGGACCGGCTGTTGTGGCTGACTCGGCACAGCCGGGGTCTTCTGATATGCGATCGGCGAGTACTCCGGCGGATTTACCCCCTGCCCGAAATTCCGATTGGCGTATTGCGGGCTCGTATCGTGCCAATGGCGTGGAGTGGGTCATTCTTGTTGATGGGGCAAGTCGTCCACGCGTTGAGTCTCCGTCGATGTTTCACGGTCAGGGTATTTCGAGGATGGGGACGATTGAGGGGAAACTTGCAACAACGTGGTCAGGCTCGCACGCGGCATCAGGCATGTTTCCCGGGGGAGCACGATGAGATTTTGTGCTTGCGTCTTATTGCTCGTGACTGTGATGGCCCGTGCGGGATCGACGGTGCCGACTCTCCCGCCATTGCCGCCCGGTGCTATCGGCCCGTCGTCTTATGGATCGGTGTCGTCTGACGCATCGGTCGCGACGATGCAGCCGCTTCCGGCTATCTCCGGTTCAAGAATCGATCTGCGGTTTGTGCCCGTTGCTCAGGTGATAGATCTGATCTACGCGGACATGTTGCAGATCGCCTATGTCATCGCGCCAGAAGTTCTTGCTGATGCTCGACCTGTTTCGTTTCGGTTCGACCGCCGTGAGGGTGATATTCGACCGTTCATGAAGTCATTTCTATCGTCATTAGGCTACACCGTGTCTACGCGGGATAGCGTCGACTACATATCAAAGGCTTCTTCTGCAGATGACACAAGCAAGGATTCCTACATATATGAGCCTCGTTACAGAAACGCAGACTACCTTTCCCGAATCGTTCAGCCTCTATTCAGTGGTCGGTTTTCCACGAATAGGGAAATCTCAGCACCGGATCAAGGGCGCATGACTCGAAGTGCGCCTGCCGGGTCAGCCGCATCCATGATTGATCAGTCATCCGATACTTTGTTGTTTGTCGGAACAGCTTCTGAGATTGCATCACTGAAAAAGCTTCTTCCACAAATCGACACGCCCGTGGGACAGGTTGCTGTTAGGGCGTGGGTGTATGAGGTGAGCAACCAGTCCGACAGCAACTCGGCGTTTCAGCTGGCGGTGAAGCTTTTCGGCGGGAGAGTTGGTGCGTCACTCGGAACTGGTGCGGTGGGGGCCGGCGCAGGAACGATTCGATTGAGTGCCGGTGGTCTGGAGGCGGCGGTCTCCGCGCTCAATAGTGATTCGCGCTTTAGGGTCGTGACTTCGCCTAACCTTCGGGTGCGCTCTGGTCAGCAGGCGCGATTGAATGTCGGGCAATCGGTTCCGGTGGTGGGCGCGGTGTCCTATCCAAGTTCGAGTGGTGCGATGGTCCAGAGTGTCCAGTATCAGGACGCAGGCGTGATTTTTCAGGTTCAGCCTACAGTCCGGAGCGCGTCGATTGATTTGTCGGTGGTTGAGGAAATCAGCGACTTCGTCAAAACGACAACCGGCGTCAATAACTCGCCAACGAAGAACACAAGGAAACTTGAATCGAGCTTCAGTCTCGATGACGGTGACGCGGTACTTATCGGTGGGCTGTCGCAGGAGAAGTCGACGCGGCTTGAGTCTGGGTTTTCCTTTCTCCCGAGCTGGATGAATGGTCACGGAATCGGGAGTGGTCGCACGGAGATATTGCTACTGCTACAGGTTCAACGCTTGTAGCGCCTTTCTCGCCACATGTCGAGTCGTGCTTCGTATTCCAGCAGGGGAATCTGGAACTTGTTTGGTAGGCGCTCCCAGAGGGCTAGATACAGCGGATGCTTCCAGAGTGGCCGACTTTGCTTCGGGTGGAGGGTCGGTCGCGCCGCTGCTGGCTCTTTCGGGTGCCGGTACTGTTTGGGGTAGTAGTGCGGGTCGGGGCGGTTTGCGCTCATGGGCATCAGTGCTCAGTGGGCTCCGGGAAAGGATACTTGTGCGGTTCGATTGCCTGAAGCTTTTCGCGTGTGGCATCAGAAATAACCTCGTGCAAGGTCGTCGTTTGCCCCCCCATTTTGCAGAAGTGCGGTTCGATTATCTTGAACCCTCGGTCATCCCCTGCTTGATAGCGCCTGAAAATCCAGTATGCGATCTGATCTGCCATCTGAATCAAGCGGGACGCCTTCGAGTCGAGAAACAGTGGTACCTCAGCGAAGTTTCGCAGCTTCCCATTCGCGTGCCCGACGTGCTTAAATACTCGGTGGAGTGACTGCATTGTCTGCTCGGTCTGCCCTTTTGAGCGATCCAGAATGAAAATCCCCCTCGCTGGCTCCGCGCGTTTTTGATACCTGTATGCAAGCCACTTATCAAAACATGATGCCAATGATTCGTAACAGAATGGGATAATTCTCTCTTTTGGCATAAGCGCTTTCTCTACGACCGTAGCGAAAGCATGTGCTTTCAGCTGCCTGTTATCCAACAGCCTCAGCATGTCAGCCACGGCACGTGTGCGCTCTGTCGGGGAGAACTGGTCCCAACCTTCCTTTGCCGATCGCATCGGACCCGCGTGCAGCTCCCTGTAGCGCCCGTCGTCCTGGAACCGGGCCGCAATGGGTTCGATGTTCGCTTCGAGCCAGTGCGTCTGGCGCTCGAAGAGCATGATTCCCCCCAGTACAAAAAACGACGTGTTCGGGTCGTCAGGCGAGCCTGAGTCGTCAAGGTAGGTGAGATACATGGGTCCCCGGAGTGCAAAAGAAAACGGGCCGCATCAAGGCGGCCCGTCAAATTCGGTAAGTCGAGTGGAACAATCGTCCAGCGCACTGCAAGAAATCATCGGTCAGTACTCTCGACTCAGCGCGAAGTATAGCAAATCACAGGGGAAAAGTTAGGCTAGCCTAAGCTGCGCGAGAAAAGCGTGCGAAATTTAGCGGAAGAAGTTGTTGCACACAGATTCTGCGTTAGCGCTGCTCCTCTCGCAGGTGGCGTCTAGCGTTAGGAGTGTCCGACAGTGCCGCGAGCGGCTTAGTGCGACGGCCTCAGTGCGGAGTCGTGCCGGTTGTCGCGCGGCTCAGCGCGGCCCGTCGGACCGAGTAGCGGGTGATACCACTGCGCCAGGTCGAAGGCGGTACGGTTTGCCTTCCCTCCCCTCTCTGCAAAACTTGCCTTTTACGGACTGGGCGCTGGCTGAGAGCGATTTTCCGCGCGATGTACCGCGCGCTTGATGCTCGATAGGTGAACGCCGTACTCGTGGGCGAGTGCTGTGAGCGTGTAATTTCCGGTGTGCCATTGGCGCACGGCGCGGCGCTCGTCTTCGGCGCTGAGACTTCGGGGGCGTCCCAGGCGAACGCCGCGCCTTATGGCGGCCTGCATGCCGCTCCTGGTCCGTTCGCGAATCATTTCGCGTTCGAATTCGGCGAAGGCTCCAAGCATCTGGAGCATCAACCGCCCGGCCGCTGAGTTGGTGTCAATGTGTTCTGTGAGACTCTCAAAACCGGCTCCGCGCTCTTGTAGGCGGTCGATTATGTTGAGGAGGTGCTTGAGGGATCGCGCAATGCGATCAAGCTTATAGACGACTAGAACGTCGCCGCGCTTGAGGTTTCTAAGGAGCTTGTCTAGGACGGGGCGACGTAGGCTTGCGCCTGATCGCTTTTCTTCGCGCACTGCATCGACGCCGGCCTTCGTCAATGCGTCGATCTGCGCGCGCGTTTCCTGTTCTTGAGTGGAAACTCTAGCGTAACCGATTCTCATTATATGTAAAAAAGCGCCAGATTCTTCCACAAAATCTGACGCTTCCTTACGAACAATTTCGAAATTTCACTCAAAATCGAAATTATTCTACTTATCTGGCGGAGAGGGTGGGATTCGAACCCACGGTACGGGGAAACCGTACGCCTGATTTCGAGTCAGGTACATTCGACCACTCTGCCACCTCTCCTTTTTACTGCACTTCCCCGGCTGGTCATTTCCGGGCAAGCAAAGATTATAGAACGATCTCGGCTCAACTTCCAAGCCCTTTTTGCAAAATTCTCACAAGGGCTTCCGGAACATGCCGGCGCGCAAACTCATGACGCCTGGCGGGGCGCGTCGATGCGCTCCAGGCCGCCCATGTACGGACGCAGCGCGACCGGCACCGTCACCGAACCGTCGGCGTTCTGGCAGTTCTCCAGCACCGCGACGAGCGTCCGGCCGACCGCCAGCCCCGAGCCGTTCAGCGTATGAACGAGCTCCGGCTTGCCCTGCGCGTTGCGATAGCGCGCCTGCATCCGGCGCGCCTGGAACGCCTCGGTGTTCGAGCAGCTCGAAATCTCGCGATAGGTGTTCTGCGCCGGCAGCCAGACTTCGAGATCGAAGGTTTTCGACGCCGCGAAACCCATGTCGCCCGTGCACAGCGCCATCACGCGGTACGGCAGCTCGAGCTTCTGCAGGATCGCCTCCGCGTGGCCGACCATCTCGTCGAGCACCGCGTACGACGTCTCCGGCGTGACGACCTGCACCATCTCGACCTTGTCGAACTGGTGCTGCCGGATCATGCCGCGCGTGTCGCGGCCATACGAGCCCGCCTCCGAGCGGAAGCACGGCGAATGCGCGGTGAGCTTGATCGGCAGCGCCTGCGCGTCGACGATCGAGTCGCGCACCGTGTTCGTCAGCGAGATCTCGGAGGTCGAGATCAGGTATTGCGTGACCGTGTTCTCGCCGCCGCCCTTCTCGACGCGGAACATGTCGTCCGCGAACTTCGGCAGCTGGCCGGTGCCGTACAGCACTTCCGGATTCACGATGTACGGCGTGTAGGTTTCGCTGTAGCCGTGCTGCTGCGTGTGGGTGTCGATCATGAACTGCGCGAGCGCGCGATGCAGGCGCGCGATCGGGCCGCGCAGCATCGTGAAGCGCGCCCCCGACAGCTTCGCGCCCGTCTCGAAATCGAGGCCGAGCGGCGTGCCGACGTCGACGTGATCCTTCACCTCGAAATCGAACTGCCGCGGCGTGCCCCAGCGACGGGCCTCGACGTTCCCCGCCTCGTCCTTGCCCACCGGCACGCTGTCGTGCGGCAGGTTCGGCATGCCGAGCATCAGCTCGGACAGGCGCGCCTGGATGTCCTCGAGCTGCACCGCCGAGGCCTTCATCTCGTCGCCGATGCCGCCCACTTCCGCCATCACCGCCGACGTATCCTCGCCTCGCCCCTTCAGCGCGCCGATCTGCTTAGACAGGCTGTTGCGGCGGGCCTGCAGCTCTTCGGTACGGGTCTGGATCGCGCGGCGTTCCGCTTCAAGCGCGGAAAACGCAGCGACGTCGAGGGTGTAGCCGCGATCGGCGAGGCGTTTCGCTACGCCGTCGAGGTCTTTGCGCAGCAACTGGATGTCGAGCATGGGAGGACAGGAAAAATCGTTGTATGAAACGAGGATTCTAACGCACCGCGGCCCCGTCACGGCGGTCGCCCGTTGCGGGGCCGCTCGGCCCGTACGCGCCGGCGCATGTCAAGATGACGGCGCGCGGCCGCGCGCCGCGCCCGTTTCCGTTCACCCCGCCGCCGCTGGAGACCGCATGGCCATCGAACTCGACAAGGACGTCCGCGACCGCGCGATCGTCTCGCTGCAACGCTACTTCACCGAAAACATGGAAGAACCGATCGGCAACCTGCAGGCCGGCGCGCTGCTCGGCTTCTTCCTCGAGGAAATCGCGCCGCTCGTCTACAACGCCGCGGTCGGCCACGCGCAGCAGCAACTGCACGGCCGCATCGCCGAACTCGACATCGAGTGCCACGAGGAGCCGTTCGGCTACTGGAAAAAGTTCGAGCGGCGCAAGCGCTGAGGCTCAGTCGCCCTTGCCCGCCGCCTTGTCCAGTTCGCGCAGCCACGTCAGCTTCTCGGCGATCTTGGTTTCGAGCCCGCGCGACACCGGCTGGTACCAGCGCGGCTCGCGCATGCCGTCGGGCAGGTAGGTCTCGCCCGCCGCATACGCGTGCGGCTCGTCATGCGCATACCGGTACGCATGCCCGTAGCCCAGTTCCTTCATGAGCCGGGTCGGCGCGTTGCGCAGGTGCACGGGCACCTCGCGCGACTTGTCCTGCTTGACGAACGCCATCGCCTGGTTGAACGCGTTGTAGCCCGCATTGCTCTTCGCCGCGCAGGCCAGGTAGATCACCGCCTGCCCCAGCGCCAGCTCGCCCTCGGGCGAGCCGAGCCGCTCGAAGGTCGCGGCCGCGTCGTTGGCGACCTGCATCGCGCGCGGATCGGCGAGACCGATGTC
This sequence comes from Burkholderia sp. GW821-FHT14F03, assembly GCF_058803765.1. Lineage (NCBI taxonomy): Bacteria > Pseudomonadati > Pseudomonadota > Betaproteobacteria > Burkholderiales > Burkholderiaceae > Burkholderia > Burkholderia sp. GW821-FHT14F03. The sequence goes on along the minus strand of NZ_JBXAPG010000038.1, from coordinate 66,496 downwards.
CTCCCACGCCATCCGCACGATCCGCCGCGCGAGATACTTCGGATCCGCGCCGCCGTCGAGCATCCGGCAGAACCAGTACAGCGCGCCGTCCGGGCTCGAGCCGCGCACCGACTTGTGCAGCGCCGAGATCTGGTCGTAGAAGTTGTCGCCGCCCTTGTCGAAGCGCCGCGCGTTCAGCGTCATCGCGCTGCCGACGAACTCGGCGTCGATCGTCGTCAGGCCCGCCGAGGTCGCCGCCGTCTGCGCCTGTTCGAGCAGGTTCAGGAAACGGCGCGCGTCGCCGTCCGCGTAGCCGATCAGCGTATCGACGGCCAGCGCCTCGAACGCGAGGCCGTCGAGCGCGGTCGCCTGCGCGCGCTGGAGCAGCTGGCGCAGCTCGTCGTCGCTCAGCGACTTCAGCACGTAAACCTGCGCGCGCGACAGCAGCGCCGAATTGACCTCGAAGCTCGGGTTCTCGGTCGTCGCGCCGATGAAGGTCACGAGCCCCGACTCGACGAACGGCAGCAGCGCATCCTGCTGCCCCTTGTTGAAGCGGTGGATTTCGTCGACGAACAGGATCGTGTGCCGGCCCGTGCGGTTCAGCGTGTCCTGCGCGCGCTCCATCGCCTCGCGGATGTCCTTGACGCCGCCCAGCACCGCCGACAGGGCGATGAATTCGCACTCGAACGCCTGCGCGGTCAGGCGCGCGAGCGTGGTCTTGCCGACGCCGGGCGGCCCCCACAGGATCATCGAGTGCGGCTTGCCCGATTCGAACGCCAGCCGCAGCGGCTTGCCCTCGCCCAGCAAATGCGTCTGGCCGATCACCTCGGCGAGCGTCTTGGGGCGCAGCGCCTCGGCGAGCGGCCGGCGCGGTTCGACTTGAAACAGGTCGGACATGAACCTTGGCTCCCACGAAATTTCGATGGCGGCGCAAGCGGCCGCCGGACTGGTCATTATGACAGCGCGGCGCACGGCGCATCGCGGCGCCGCGCGGCCGCCGAAACGCAGCGGGCCCGCCATCGCTGGCGGGCCCGCTCGATCACGGCGCGCGACGACGCTCAGCCGGTGATCACGTCCGCGCCCTTGGGCACGACGAACTTGAACTGATCGGCCTTGAGCGGCGGATTGGTCTGGATGTTGGTGAAGGTCAGCAGCGTGACGTTGCCGAACACGTCATGCAGCTCCATCGCGGCCAGCACGCCGTTCTTGAAGCCGATGCCGATGCGCTGGAACTGCGTGTCCTGCGCCTTCGGCACCATTTCGAGCCAGTCGATCCCGCCCTTCTCGCCCGCGTCGCGCAGCGTGTAGTTCTTGTCGAGATCGTTGCTGCCGAACAGGATCGCGGCCGGGCTCGCGCCCAGCGCGCCCGCGAGCTTGCGCTCGGTGACCTGGTTCAGATCCTTGTCGTACACGTAGAGCGTGTCGCCGTCCGCCTGCAGCACCTGCTGGTACGGCTTCTGGTACGACCAGATGAACTTGCCCGGACGCGCGAACACGAAGCTGCCGCTCGAATTGTCGGTCGGCTTCTGCGTGGCGAGCGCGCCGCTCGCCGCCTTCGACGGCGCCTTGACGATCTGCTGCGTGAAATCGCCCTTCGCGGTGCGCACCTGCGTGACGAACGCCTTCAACTGCTCGGCGCCGCTCGCGAACGCCTGCGATGCGCCGAGCATCAGCGCCGCGCCCGCGAGCGCGACGCCGAGCCGGCGCGCGAGGCCGCGGCGCGACGCCGCGGCCGGTTTCGACTGAACTGCAAACGACGGTTGCTGCATGCTGATGATTCTCCCTGGATGATCGTCCGGCGACGGCGCGCCGGCCCGATGCGGATTCATTCGGTGTCGCGCGTCGGCACGAGAATTTCGCGGTTGCCGCCCGACGACATCGCCGACACGAGCCCCGACTGCTCCATCTGTTCGAGCAGGCGCGCGGCGCGGTTGTAGCCGATGCGCAGGTGGCGCTGGACGAGCGAGATCGACGCGCGGCGGTTCTTGATGACGATCTCGACCGCCTGGTCGTACAGCGGATCGGACTCGTCGCCGCCCTCGCCGGTTCCCGCGCCGCCCGAGCCCTCGTCGCCGTCGGCGACGCCGCCCTCGAGCAGACCGTCGATGTAGTTGGGCTCGCCGTGCTCCTTGAGCTTCTCGACCACGCGGTGCACCTCGTCGTCCGACACGAACGCGCCGTGCACGCGCACGGGCAGGCCGGTGCCGGGCGGCAGGTAGAGCATGTCGCCCATGCCGAGCAGCGATTCGGCGCCCATCTGGTCGAGAATCGTGCGCGAGTCGATCTTCGACGAGACCTGGAACGCGATCCGCGTCGGCACGTTCGCCTTGATGAGGCCCGTGATCACGTCGACCGACGGACGCTGCGTGGCGAGGATCAGGTGGATGCCGGCCGCGCGCGCCTTCTGCGCGATCCGCGCGATCAGTTCCTCGACCTTCTTGCCGACCACCATCATCAGGTCCGCCAGCTCGTCGATCACGACCACGATGTACGGCAGCTTGCCGAGCGGCTCCGGATCGTCCGGCGTCAGGCTGAACGGATTCGGCAGCTTCTCCTCGCGCTTCGCGGCATCCTCGATCTTGTTGTTGTAGCCGGCCAGATTGCGCACGCCGAGCTTGCTCATCAGCTTGTAGCGGCGCTCCATCTCCGCCACCGTCCAGTTGAGCGCGTGGCCCGCCTGGCGCATGTCGGTGACGACCGGGCACAGCAGATGCGGTATGCCTTCGTAGACGCTCATTTCGAGCATCTTCGGATCGATCAGGATCAGGCGCACCTGCTCGGCGCTCGCCTTGTAGAGCAGCGACAGGATCATCGCGTTGATCCCGACCGACTTGCCCGAGCCGGTCGTGCCGGCCACCAGCAGGTGCGGCATCTTCGCGAGGTCCGCGCACACGGGCTTGCCGCCGATGTCCTTGCCCAGGCCGAGCGTGAGCACCGACGGCGCGGCCGCATACACCTCGGAACCGAGGATCTCCGACAGCCGCACGGTCTGGCGGCGCTGGTTCGGCAGCTCGAGCGCCATGTAGTTCTTGCCGGGAATCGTCTCGACCACCCGCACCGACATGATCGACAGCGCGCGCGCGAGATCCTTCGCGAGGCCGACGACCTGGCTGCCCTTCACGCCGGTGGCGGGCTCGATCTCGTAGCGGGTGACGACGGGCCCCGGGTAGGCGGCGACCACGCTCACCTCGACGCCGAAGTCCTTGAGCTTCTTCTCGATCAGCCGCGAGGTGAATTCGAGGGTGTCGGCGGAAATCGCCTCCTGGGTCTGCGGCGCGGGATCGAGCAGCGCGATCGGCGGCAGCGTGGAGTCGCCCGGCAGGTCGGTGAAGAGCGGCACCTGGCGCTCCTTCTCGACCCGCTCCGACTTCGCGGGCGTGACGATGGGCGGCACGATCGTGACGGGCTCGTGCTCCTCGATCCGCACCCGCTCCTCCTCGACCTTGCCCTCGCGGCGCACCGCCGCGGCCTCGCCGAGCTTGCGGTCGCGCTCCGCCTCGCGGCGCAGCCTGGCGAGCGTGACCGCCGACAGGATCGCATCGCCGACGCGCTCCGCCACCGACAGCCACGAAAACCGGAAATACAGCGACAGCCCGATCGCGAGCGCGACCAGGAGCGCGAGCGTGCCGCCCGTGAAGCCGAACGCGTGCGACATGCCGCCCGCGACCGCCTCGCCGACCACGCCGCCCGGCGCGCGCGGCAGCTGGACCTTCAGCGACCACATGCGCAGCGCCTCGACGCCGTCGCTCGCGAGCAGCACCAGCACGAACGCGGCGCCTTCCGCGAGCCAGCTCGCGGGCTTGCGCGGCGTTTCGGGGACGACGTCCTGGCGGGTGATGCGCCGGTAGTTCGAGGCGACCTGGCGCGCGAGCAGCACGACGAGCCAGTACGCCGACAGGCCGAACAGCAGCAGCATGATGTCGGCCGTCCAGGCGCCGACGCGGCCGGCCCAGTTCGAAATGTGGTCGACCTGGGCGGCGTGCGTCCAGCTCGGGTCGCGCCGGCTGTAGCTCAGGAGCGCCATCAGCAGGAACGCAAGCAGCGCGACCTGGAGAATCCAGCGGATCTCGCCGAGGAGCCGCGACATCCGGTGCGGCAGCGCCTGTGCCTGCGCGGTATAGGGAGCTTTTGCCATGAATCCGTTCAGAGGGGGCGGCCGCGCGGCCGCCGGTCGTTCTATCCGGCCTATTGTAAACGCTGCGCCGCCCGACCAAGTGTAAATGACGGTAACCCCGTCCGGCACCGGCTATCGCCGCGATTGAAACTGTCGTTCGGCGGCGCAGCATGCGGGCCTTTATAATGCGCGTTCCATACCCAACTACCTTGGTGTCCCGCGGCCGGCGTCGGTCGCGCCAGGTCGTGCGTTCGCGCCACCCCGCCCGCCCGGCCGTTTTTTACGGATCTTGCACATGTCCACGCCCAAACACGCGAAAGTTCTGATTCTCGGTTCCGGCCCCGCCGGCTACACGGCGGCCGTCTACGCGGCCCGCGCCAACCTCTCGCCCGTGCTGGTCACGGGCATCGCGCAGGGCGGCCAGCTGATGACCACGACCGACGTGGAGAACTGGCCCGCGGACGCGAACGGCGTGCAGGGCCCGGACCTGATGCAGCGCTTCCTCGCGCACGCGGAGCGCTTCAACACCGAGATCCTGTTCGATCACATCCACACCGCGAAGCTCGACGAAAAGCCGCTCCGCCTCGTCGGCGACGCCGGCGAATACACCTGCGACGCGCTGATCATCGCGACGGGCGCGTCGGCGCAGTATCTCGGCCTGCCGTCCGAGGAAGCGTTCATGGGCAAGGGCGTGTCGGCCTGCGCGACCTGCGACGGCTTCTTCTACAAGAACCAGAACGTCGCCGTGGTCGGCGGCGGCAACACCGCGGTCGAGGAAGCGCTGTACCTGACCGGCATCGCGAAGAAGGTCACCGTGATCCACCGCCGCGACAAGTTCCGCGCCGAGCCGATCCTGATCGACCGCCTGCTGGAGAAGGAAAAGGAAGGCGCGGTCGAGATCAAGTGGAACCACGTGCTCGACGAGGTCACGGGCGACGACTCCGGCGTGTCGGGCCTGCGCATCAAGCACGTCGAGACCGGCACGACCGAGGATCTCGCGGTGCAGGGCCTGTTCGTCGCGATCGGCCACAAGCCGAACACCGACATCTTCAAGGGCCAGCTCGAGATGAAGGACGGCTACATCATCACGAACAGCGGCCTGTCGGGCAACGCGACCGGCACCAGCATCGCGGGCGTGTTCGCCGCCGGCGACGTGCAGGATCACATCTACCGCCAGGCGATCACGAGCGCCGGCACGGGCTGCATGGCCGCGCTCGACGCGCAGCGCTACCTGGAAAGCCTGCACGACCGCAAGTAAGCCCGTCGCGCGGCGGACGCTACAATGGCGTCCACCCGCGCGCGCCGCTGCCGAGAGCCGCTGCCCGCGCAGCGGCTTTTTCATGTCCGCGGGCGGCATCCGCCCGTCTTCGAGCCTCCGAACCACCATGGCGAAGAACCAACCCCATCCGAGCGACCCCGCGAAACGCCGCGCGGCGGCCCAACCCAAGCCGAGCGCCGCGCCGCCCGCGCCCCCGCCCGCCGCCGCCGACCTGCGCGGCCAGGGGCTCGCGGGGCTCGGCGCGCTGCGCGGCGCGCTCAAGGGCGACGCCGAGCGCCGCGAACGCGAGCGCGTCGAGGCGCGCCAGGTCGCCCGCGCGGCCGCCGCCGACGCCGACCTGTTCCGCCGCGAGATCGGCGCGGTCCGGTCGCTCGCGCCGTCCGGCAAGGTCACCCCCGGCCGCACCCCGCCGCCGCCCGTGCCGCAGCAGACCCGGCTCGACGAGGAGGCGGTGCTGTCCGAAACCTTGTCCGACGAATTCGATCCGGAAACCCTGCTCGACAGCGACGAATCGCTGTACTACCACCGCCCCGGCATCAGCCGCGACGTGGTGCGCAAGCTGCGCAGCGGCGCCTGGATCGTGCAGTCGCAGATCGACCTGCACGGCATGCGCCGCGACGAGGCGCGCGACGCGCTCGCCGCGTTCATCCGCGAAGCCGGCAAGAAAGGGCTGCGCTGCCTGCGCGTGATCCACGGCAAGGGGCTCGGCTCGATCGGCAAGGAGCCCGTGCTCAAGGGCAAGGTGCGCGCGTGGCTCGTGCAGAAGGAAGAAGTGATCGCCTTCTGCGAGGCGCGCGACAACGACGGCGGCGCGGGCGCGGTGCTCGTGCTGCTGCAGCCGGGCGCCCCCGAGCGCGGGCCGCGTGCCGCACCCTAGGCTGACCCTCGCGATCGCCGTGCTGGAGGCGATCGCGACGCTCGCCTACGCGATCTCGGGCTTCGTCGAGGCGCGCAAGAACCGCCTCGACTCCGTCGGCACCTTCATCGTCGCGCTCGCGACCGCGTTCGGCGGCGGCACCGCGCGCGACATCCTGCTCGAACGGCGGCCGTTCTACTGGGTCGTGCACGAGTACTACGTGATCGTGATCTTCGTGCTCGCGCTGTTCGCGCCGCTCGTGCTGCGCATGATGTCGCGGCGCTCGGCCGAACGCATGCTGCTCGTCGCCGATGCGATCGGGCTCGGCATCTTCAGCATCTCCGGCACCTCGATCGCGCTCGACGCCGACATGCCGCGCTTCACCGCGGTGATGATGGGTGTGGTGACCGGCGTGTTCGGCGGGATCATCCGCGACGTGCTGTGCAACGACATCCCGCTGATCCTGCGCGACTCCCGCCCGTACGCGACCTGCGCGTTCGCCGGCTGCTGGTTCTACCTGCTGCTCGTCACGCTGCAGGTCGACGCGGTCTACAGCGTGCTGCTCGCGACCGGCTTCATCCTCGCCGCGCGCCTCGTGACCTACCGGTACGACGTGCGGCTGCCGCACTGAGCGCGCGCCCTCGGCTGCGCGCCGCGATCGCGGCCGGCGCCCGGACCTGCTTTGCGGCGCCGCGGCATCGATTCGCACAAATTCCCACACGCAGCGCCAAATCGTTCCACTAAGATCGTGCGGCTTCATTGCCCCGCTTCGCGCGACGCAATACGCTTGGCGGCGTTTCTTTACTCCACGAGTCAAAATGAAACTACCCACTTCGATCAGGGTCGCCGCGCTCGCGGCCGCGTTCTTGTCATCCGCCGGCGTCGCCTGGTCCGCGGACGGCCCCCCCGTCGCGCCGGTGCGCCCCGTCACCGACACCTACTTCGGCACGCCGGTGGCGGACAACTACCGCTACATGGAAAACCTCAAGGATCCCGAGGTCCAGGCGTGGATGAAAGGACAGGCGAACCACACGCGTAAGGTTCTCGACAGCCTCTCCGGCCGCGCGGCGCTCGCCGGGCGCATCCAGGCGCTGATGAGCGGCGACCTGCGGCGCGACGAAGTGAGCCGGCGCGGCGGCCGGCTGTTCTACCGCCTGTTCGAGCCCGGCACCAACCTGCCCAAGCTCGCCTACCGCGACGGCGTGAGCGGTGCGGAACACGTATTGGTCGACCCGGCGAAGCTGTCGACCGACAGCGCCCATCATTTCGCGCTCGACTGGTACTCGCCGTCGTGGGACGGACGCTACGTCGCCTACGGCGTGTCCGAAGGCGGCTCGGAAAAGAGCGTGCTGAAGGTGATCGACGTGCAGACCGGCCAGCTGCTGGCGGAGACGATCGATCGCACCAGCGATTGCGTGGTGTCGTGGCGCGCGGACAACCGCTCGTTCTTCTACCTGCGCTATCCGAAGCCGGGCCCCGACACGCCGCCGTCGCAGACCGAGTACAACGCGGTCACGTTCCTGCACGTGCTCGGCGAACACCCCGACGGCATCGGCGACACGGCCGTGTTCGGGCGCGGCGTGTCGAGCGCGGTCGAGGTGCCCGAGGGGCAGGCCAGCTATGTGCTGCTGGCGCCCGATTCGCACTACGCGGTGGCGGTCGCGAACCGCAACATGGACGACAACCCGAACACCTTCTATGTCGCGCCGCTCGATCAGGTCGACGGCGCCCGCACCCCGTGGCGGCGCATCGCGACCCCGGACGACGGCGTCACCGACGTGCAGCTGCACGGCGACCGCCTGTACCTGCTGTCCCAGAAGGGCGCGCCGCGCTTCCGCATCCTGTCGCTGCCCGCCGCCCAGCCCGAACTCGCGAAGGCCGAGGTGGTCGTGCCGGAAGGCCCGGCCGTGATCGATGCGTTCGCGCCCGCGAGCGATGCGCTGTATGTGAGCGAACGCGCGGGCGCGTCGTTCCAGCTGCGCCGCATGGGCTTCGACGGTCGCGACGCGCGCGCGATCGACCTGCCGTTCGCCGGCACCGTGCATCACCTGAGCACCGATCCGCGCACGCCGGGCGTGATGTTCAGCCTGCAGGGCTGGGTCACGGCGCCGCGCGAGATCGCCTACGATCCGGCCCGCGGCAGCGCGACCGACACCGGGCTCGTCCCGCCGTCGAAGAGCGAGTCGACCGACCTCGAGGTGCACGACGAATTCGCGGTCAGCTACGACGGCACGCGCGTGCCGGTGTCGATCATCGCGAAGAAGGGCATCAAGCGCGACGGCTCGCATCCGACCATCGTGTTCGGCTACGGCAGCTACGGAGTGTCGATGGACCCGTACTACGCGCCGGCCTGGCAGGCGTGGATCGAACGCGGCGGGATCATCGCGGTCTCGCACATGCGCGGCGGCGGCGAATACGGCGACGCGTGGCATCGCGCCGGGCAGAAGCTCACCAAGATCAACACGATGCTCGATTTCATCGCGTCCGCGCAGCACATGATCGACCGCGGCTACACGCAATCGAAATATCTGGCGGCCAACAGCGCGAGCGCGGGCGGCATCGTGATGGGCGGCGCGATGGAGATCAATCCGGGCCTGTTCCGGGTGGTGCTCGACGACGTGGGCCTGTCCGACGCGCTGCGCTTCGAGACCGAACCGAACGGGCCGCCCAACGTGCCGGAGATGGGTTCGAGTTCCGACGAAGCCGGTTTTCACGGCCTCTATGCGATGAGCGCCTACGCGCACATCCATGACGGCACGCCCTACCCGGCCGTGATGTTCACGACGGGCGCCAACGATCCGCGCGTGTCGCCGTGGCACATGCTGAAGATGGCGGCGCGCATGCAGGTCGCGACCGGCAGCGGCCGCCCGGTGCTGCTGCGCATCGACTACGACGCGGGCCACGGCATCGGTTCGAGCGTCTCGCAGCGCGCGAACCTGCTGGCCGACGAGTGGGCGTTCGCGCTGTGGCAGATGGGCCAGCCGGGCTATCGTCCGACGCATTAGAAACCGGCGTTGCCCCGGCGGCCCCCGAGGGCCGTCCGGGGCCGCCGACGCGGCGCGCGCCTGCGCACGGTTTGAGCGCCGCGCCAGAAACCCGCGTCTCTTGAGCCGTTTGCCCCTCAGTTCGGTCCGGCCGCTCACCGCACCCCTGCCAACCCGGCTCTAAAAAAGCAAAGCCCCACGCTCCGGAAAACGTGGGGCTTGTCAGCAGTCTGGAGGCCCTGAGGGTCTTGCACTCAGGGGCTCGCCCTCGGGCCTCGCTTCATCCAGATGCTCGCCGGCGCGCCGGCCTCGTCGTTCAGACGATCCGCGCCTCGGTCGCCGGATCGAACACCACCGCCTTCGATACGTCGAACATCAGCGTCAGGTTTTCCTGCGCGCGCGGCTCGGCGGCCGGGTGCACGCGGCTCACGATGCGCTTGCCGTTGACCTGCGCGAACACGTGGGTATCGGGGCCGGTCGGCTCCGTCACGTCGACCCGCACGTCGATCGGCTGCAGGCTCGACGCCTCGCCGTTGTGCGCGCTGCGCGCGTCGGTGATGCGCTCGGGACGCAGCCCGAGGATCACTTCGCGGCCGACATGGCCGTTCATCCGCTTGGCGTCGAACGGCAGGTTCAGCACGCCGCGCATCGCGCCCGTGTCGAGTTCGAGGCCGACGCCGCTGCCCTGCTCGACCAGCCGGCCGTTGATGAAGTTCATCGGCGGCGCGCCGATGAAGCCCGCGACGAACAGGTTCGACGGCGAATCGTAGATCTCCTGCGGCGCGCCGAACTGCTGGACCACGCCGTCCTTCATCACCGCGATGCGGTCGCCGAGCGTCATCGCCTCGATCTGGTCGTGCGTCACGTAGACGATCGTCGTGCCGAGGCGCTGGTGCAGCAGCTTGATTTCCGAGCGCATCTCGATGCGCAGCTTCGCGTCGAGGTTCGAGAGCGGTTCGTCGAACAGGAACAGCGCCGGATCGCGCGCGAGCGCGCGGCCCATCGCGACGCGCTGGCGCTGGCCGCCCGACAGCTGGCCCGGCTTGCGGTCGAGCAGGTGCTCGATCTGCAGCATCGCGGAAACGCGATCGACGATCTGCTTCTGCTCGGCCTTCGGCACCTTGCGGATGTTCAGGCCGAACGAGATGTTCTCGCGCACCGTCATCGACGGATACAGCGCGTACGACTGGAACACCATTGCGATGTCGCGATCCTTCGGCGACAGGTCGTTGACGACCTTGCCGTCGATCCGGATCTCGCCGCGCGTCACGGTCTCGAGCCCGGCGATCATGTTGAGCAGCGTCGACTTCCCGCAGCCCGAGCCGCCCACCAGGATCAGGAACTGGCCGTCCTCGATGTCGATGTCGACACCCTTCAGAACCGGCACCCCGTTCGGGTAGGTCTTGTACACGTCACGGATGGAAAGGCTTGCCATGCTGTGAATCCTCTGTCTATATGTCGACCGGCGTGCGTGCTGTCGTGCTTCACGCCGATCCCATGCAACGCTGTCGATCAGGGTCGGCGTTGCGGCGCCGGCCCCGGTCCCATGCAAGTCCCGCCGCGCGACGCGCGCGCGGCGGGCATCCGGCCTATCCCTTCACCGCCCCCGCCGTCAAGCCGCGCACGAAGTAGCGGCCGGCGACCACGTACACGAGCAGCGTCGGCAGCGCGGCGATGATCGCGCCCGCCATGTCGACGTTGTATTCCTTCACGCCCGTCGACGTGTTGACGAGGTTGTTCAGCGCCACCGTGATCGGCATCGAATCGACGCCGGAGAACACGATCCCGAACAGGAAGTCATTCCAGATCTGCGTGAACTGCCAGATCAGGCACACCATGAAGATCGGCAGCGACACCGGCATCAGGATCTTCGTGAAGATCGTGAAGAAGCCCGCGCCGTCGATGCGCGCGGCCTTCACGAGTTCCGCCGGCACGCTCACGTAGAAGTTTCGGAAGAACATCGTCGTGAACGCGATCCCGTACACCACGTGCACGAGCACGAGGCCCGTCGTCGTGTTGGCGAGGCCGAGGTAGCCCTGCACGCGCGCCATCGGCAGCAGGATCACCTGGAACGGGATGAAGCAGCCGACGAGCAGCATCGTGAACAGCGCATCCGCGCCGCGAAAGCGCCAGTGGGTCAGCACGTAGCCGTTGAACGCGCCGACCAGCGACGAGATCAGCACCGCCGGGATCACCATCTTGATCGAGTTGAAGAAGAACGGCTTCATGCCGTCGCAGCGCACGCCGGTGCAGGCGCCGCTCCAGGCCTTGAGCCACGGATCGACGGTCCAGTGCGACGGCGGCGTCAGCAGGTTGCCGGTGCGCAGCTGGTCGAGATCCTTGAACGAGGTCGACAGCATCACGTAGATCGGGAACAGGAAGTACAGCGCGAACAGGATCAGCGCCGCGTAGATGACCGCCCGGCTGATCGTCATCTTAGGCTGCATTGCGGGTGCTCCTCGATTCCAGATACATGAGCGGCACGAGCACCGCGACCACCGTCGCGAGCATCATCACCGACGACGCCGCGCCGAGGCCCAGTTGCCCGCGGTTGAACGAAAACGTGTACATGAACATCGCCGGCAGCGACGAGGATGTGCCCGGCCCGCCCGCCGTCAGCGCGACGACGAGGTCGAAGGTCTTGATCGTGATGTGGCAGAGGATCAGCAGCACCGAGAAGAACACCGGGCGCATGCTCGGGATCACGATCTTGCGGTAGATGGTCGGCAGCGTCGCGCCGTCGACCTGGGCCGCCTTGAAGATCTCGGCGTCGACGCCGCGCAGGCCGGCCAGGAACAGCGCCATCACGAAGCCGGTCGACTGCCACACGGCCGCGATCACCACGCAGAAGATCGCCTTGTCCGGATCGTCGAGCCAGCCGAACGAGAAGTTCGCGAAGCCCCAGTCGTGCATGACCTTCTCGAGCCCGAGGCCGGGATTCAGGATCCACTGCCAGGCGGTGCCCGTGACGATGAACGACAGCGCCATCGGATACAGGAACACCGCGCGCAGCGCGCCTTCGTTGCGGATCTTCTGATCGAGCAGGATGGCGAGGAACAGGCCCAGCGCCACGCAGATCGCGATGAACGGAATGCCGAACCAGCCGAGATTCGCGGCCGAGGTCCACCAGACGTCGTTCTGGAACAGGTCGGTGTAGCGGCCGAAGCCGTCGAATTCGTAGTTGGGCAGCAGTCGCGAGTTGGTCAGCGACAGGTAGCCCGTGACGATGATGAAGCCGTAGATGAACACCACGGCGATCGCGATGCTGGGTGCGAGCACCAGCTTCGGAATCCAGCGGTCGGCGAAGGCCGACAGCGGCGACGTGCGAGGCGCGTCGCCCGCGCTGGGTCCGGTGCCGCGATTTCCGCTAAGAGGGGCAGCCACTTGTTTCGACTCCTGGAGCAAGAGCGCCTGCCCGGCGCGAGCCGGGACGGACGGCGGGTACGGCGCGGGCCGGCCACGGCCCGCTGCGGCAAGCCCCGCCGCGTCCGGCGCGCACAGGCGGCCGGACGCGGCGGGCGCCGGATCACTTCACCTTCGCGGCCTTCGCGAGCGCGGCCACCGCGCTCTTCGAATCCTGCGACGAGTTCATGAACTTCGTGACGACGTCGGTGATCGCGCCCGCCGTGGCGTCGTTCTGCGCCATGCCGTGCGCGAGCGACGGCACGAAGCCGCCCGACTTGATCGCCGTCTGCTCGTCGGCATAGGACTTCTTCGCGCAATCGTCGAACTTGTCCATCTTCACGCCGAGGCGCACCGGCACCGAGCCCTTCAGCAGGCTGAACTGCTCCTGGAAGTCCGGCGTCATGATGGTCTTGGCGAGCGCGACCTGGCCCGGGGTCGGGGTCTTCGCGCCCTTCTGCTGGAAGAACACGAACGAGTCGACGTTGAACGTGTAGGCGTTCGCGGTGCCCGGCACCGCCGCGCAGATGTAGTCCTTGCCCGCCTTCTTGCCGGCGTTCTCGAACTCGCCCTTCGCCCAGTCGCCCATGAACTGCATGCCGGCCTTGCCATTGATGACCATCGCGGTCGCCAGGTTCCAGTCGCGGCCGTTGCGGCCGTTGTCGAAGTAGCCCTGGATCCGGCGCACCGTGTTGAACACGTCGAGCATTTGCGGCGAGGTCAGCGTGGCCTGGTCGAGGTCGACCAGCGCCTTCCTGTAGAACGCCGGGCCCTGCGACAGCACCACGTCCTCCCACAGCGTCAGGTCCTGCCACGGCTGGCCGCCCATCGCGACCGGCTGGATCCCGGCCGCCTTGAGCTTGTCGGCGACCTGGAAGAATTCAGGCCAGGTGGTCGGCACCTTGGCGCCGATCTTGTCGAGCGCCGCCTTGTTGATGTAGAGCCAGTTCACGCGGTGCACCGAGAACGGCGCGGCGACGTAGTTGCCCTTGTACTTGATGATCTTGTCGATCTCGGGCGGCAGGTTCTGCTTCCAGTCGGCCGTGGCCGGATCGATGTTGACGAGCACGCCCTGGTCCGCCCAATCCTGGATCAGCGGGCCCTTGATCTGCGCGGCCGACGGCGCGTCGCCGCTGATCACCTTGGTCTTCAGCGCGGTCATCGCCGCGGCGCCTGCGCCGCCCGCGACCGCGAAATCCTTCCACACGTAGCCCTGCTTCTGCAGGTCGTCCTTCAGCACGCCGACGGCCTTCGATTCACCGCCCGACGTCCACCAGTGCAGCACCGTGACGTTCTCCGCCGCCTGCGCCGCCGCGGCGCCGAACATCAGACCCGCGGCGCACAGCGCGCCCATGATCGCGCGAACTTTCATTACTTATCTCCTCCAGATGAATCAACTCGTAAGGCTTTCACGCCAGGCGAAAGCCGGCTTGCTACAGGACAGACGGGAAACCGGGGGGAACCGAGCCGCGAACGACGCAGGCCATGCGGCGATGCGTGCGGGCCGATGCCGGCCGGGGGCTCTCAAGAACTGAGTGACTCGCGCTTCAACGATATGTCTCCTCTTCTGATTCTGGCCTTCGACGCGGGGCGCGGCTCGGGCCAGGGGCGCAGCGACACGCGGCGTCAACCATGCGCACCACCAATGTCCGATAACATCCACACTCGGCGCGCCTCGCGCGCCGCATGCCCCGACCGACGAATGCGCTCTTTGTACCGAGCGCTTCTTTTTTCTTCGGCTGGGTGCTACCCCTTGCGGCGGATTGTAGTTAAACTACAATTCAGTGTCAAAAATATTTTTATCGCACTACGGCTTGCTCAGCGGCCACCCGAACCCGGCGGAGACACATGCATACCGATTCCAGCTTCACCTTCGTTCTTTTCGGCGGCACCGGCGATTTGTCGATGCGCAAGATCCTTCCGGCGCTGTACGAGGCGCATCGCTCGAAGATGCTGTCCGAGACCGGCAGGATCGTCGCGGTGGCCCGCCATGCGGCGGATCGGAACGGCTATCTGGAATGGGTCGAGGAGCGCGTGAAGCCGCACGCGGCGAAGGCCGCGGGCGCCGCGTTCGACGACGCCACCTGGCGCAGCTTCCTCGAGCGCATCGTCTACGTGAAGCTGGACCTCGGCCGCGCCGAGGACTACGAACTGTTGCGCGACACGGTGGCCGAACTGTCGGGCATCCGGGTGTTCTACCTCGCGACCGGCCCGTCGCTGTTCGAGCCGATCTGCAAGGCGCTGGCCGCGGTCGGCCTGAACGAAGGCGCGCGCATCGTGCTGGAAAAGCCGCTCGGCTACGACCTGCGCTCGTCGAACGCGATCAACGACGCGGTCGGCGAGATCTTCGCGGAAGACCAGATCTACCGGATCGACCACTACCTCGGCAAGGAGCCGGTGCAGAACCTGCTCGCGCTGCGCTTCGGCAATGCGCTGTTCGAACCGATGTGGCGGCGCGAGTGGGTCGAGAGCATCCAGATCACGATCGCGGAGGAGCTGGGCGTCGAGGCGCGCGGCGATTTCTATGACAATACCGGCGCGCTGCGCGACATGGTGCAGAACCACCTGCTGCAGCTGCTGTCGATCGTCGCGATGGAGCCGCCGCACTCGATGGATTCCGACTCCGTGCGCGACGAGAAGCTGCGCGTGCTGCGCGCGCTGAAGCCGATCGATCCGCGCGACATCGGCAAGGTCGCCGTGCGCGGCCAGTATCACGCGGGCGTGATCAAGGGCGCGCAGGTGCCCGGCTACGCGACCGAGCCCGGCGTGAAGCCCGACAGCGCGACCGAGACCTTCGTCGCGCTCAAGGTCGAGATCGAGAACTGGCGCTGGGCGGGCGTGCCGTTCTTCCTGCGCACCGGCAAGCGGCTCGCCGAGCGGGTGGCGGAGATCGTCGTCAATTTCCGGCCGGTCCCGCATTCGGCGCTCGGTCCGACCGCGCTGCGCCCCGGCGCGAACCGGCTCGTGATCCGCCTGCAGCCGAACGAGACGATCCGCCTGTACTGCCTGGCGAAGCAGCCCGGCGAAGGGATGAACCTCGCGAGCGTGCACCTCGATCTCGCGTTCGACCAGTTCTTCAAGGAAGGCCAGATGGAGGCGTACCAGCGCCTGCTGCTCGACGTGATCAACGGCCGCCTCGCGCTGTTCGTGCGGCGCGACGAGCAGGAAGCCGCCTGGCGCTGGGTCGAGCCGATCCTCAACGAGTGGTCGCAATCGCTGAAGCCGCCCAAGCCGTATGCGGCGGGCACCTGGGGGCCGGCCGCCGCGAGCGCGATGCTCGCGCAGCACGGCACCTGCTGGCTCGAAGAGGAAAACTGACGGCGCGGCGCGCGGCCGCCCCGCCGCGCGCGCCCCGTCCTGCCGTCCCCACCGAATTCAATAAAAGCAGCCTGGAGGAGAAGTGATCGAGGTTCACGCTTTCGAAAGCCCGCGCGCCCAGTCCGACGCGCTCGCGCAAGCCGTCGGCGCGGCGCTTGCCGCGACGCTCGCGCAACCGGCCGGCGCGACGCTCGCCGTGTCCGGCGGCACCAGCCCGCGTCCGTTCCTGCAGGCGCTGTCGGGCATTGCGCTCGACTGGTCGCGGGTCGACGTCACGCTGGTCGACGACCGCTGGGTGCCCGACACCGATCCGGCCAGCAACGCGCAGCTCGTGCGCGACACGCTGCTGCAGGGCGCCGCGTCGGCGGCGCGCTTCCTGCCGCTCGTCGACACGCACGCGGCGCTCGACGCGCACGTCGCCGCGCTCAACGCGAACGCCGCCTACCGGCTGCCGCAGGTCGCCGTGCTCGGCATGGGCGAGGACGGGCATACCGCGTCGATCTTCGCCGATGCGCCCGAATGGAGCCACGCGACCACGACTCCCGAGCGCTGGGTCGCCGTGCATCCGGGGGCCGCGCCGCACGCGCGCGTGAGCCTGTCGCTCGACGCGCTCAAGCGCATCGACCGGCTGTTCCTGCTGATCGCGGGTGAACGCAAGCGCGCGGTGCTCGACGCCGCGGCGGCCGCGCCGCAGCGGAACGCCATCTCGCAACTGGCCAACGACAAGGGGATCAAGCTCGATGTCTACTGGTGTGCAAACTAAGGCCGCCGCGAGTCAGCACGCCGACGGCCCGCGCCTCCTGGCCGACGTCGGCGGCACCAACGCGCGCTTCGCGCTGGAAACCGGCCCCGGCGAGATCACGCAGATCCGCGTGTATCCCGGCGCCGACTACCCGACGTTGACCGACGCGATCCGCAAGTACCTGAAGGACGTGAAGATCGGCCGCGTGAACCATGCGGCGATCGCGATTGCGAACCCGGTCGACGGCGACCAGGTCAGCATGACCAATCACAACTGGAGCTTCTCGATCGAGGCGACGCGCCGCGCGCTGGGCTTCGACACGCTGCTGGTGGTGAACGACTTCACGGCGCTCGCGATGGCGCTGCCGGGGCTGACCGATGCGCAGCGCGTGCAGGTCGGCGGCGGCGCGCGCCGGCAGAACAGCGTGATCGGGCTGCTCGGCCCGGGCACCGGGCTCGGCGTGTCCGGGCTGATTCCGGCCGACGACCGCTGGATCGCGCTCGGCAGCGAGGGCGGCCATGCGTCGTTCGCGCCGCAGGACGAGCGGGAGGATCTGGTGCTGCAGTACGCGCGCAAGAAGTATCCGCACGTGTCGTTCGAGCGCGTGTGCGCGGGCCCGGGCATGGAGATCATCTATCGCGCGCTCGCCGCGCGCGACAAGAAGCGGGTGGCGACGACCGTCGACACGGCGGAGATCGTCGAACGCGCGCACGCGGGCGACGCGCTCGCGCTGGAGAGTGTCGAGTGCTTCTGCGCGATCCTGGGCGCGTTCGCGGGCAACCTCGCGGCGACGCTCGGCGCGCTGGGCGGCATCTACATCGGCGGCGGCGTGGTGCCGCGGCTCGGCGAGCTGTTCACGCGCTCGCCGTTCCGCGCGCGCTTCGAGGCCAAGGGCCGTTTCGAAGGCTATCTCGCGAACATCCCGACCTACCTGATCACCGCCGAATATCCGGCGTTTCTCGGCGTGTCGGCGATTCTGTCGGAGCAGTTGTCGAACCGCACGGGCGGCGCGTCGTCGGCGGTGTTCGAGCGGATCCGCCAGATGCGCGATGCGCTGACGCCGGCCGAGCGGCGCGTGGCCGATCTCGCGCTCAACCATCCGCGCTCGATCATCAACGATCCGATCATCGACATCGCGCGCAAGGCCGACGTGAGCCAGCCGACCGTGATCCGCTTCTGCCGCTCGCTCGGCTGCCAGGGGTTGTCCGACTTCAAGCTGAAGCTCGCGACGGGCTTGACGGGCACGATTCCGATGAGCCACAGCCAGGTGCACCTCGGCGACACCGCGACCGATTTCGGCGCGAAGGTGCTCGACAACACCGTGTCGGCGATCCTGCAGTTGCGCGAGCACCTGAACTTCGAGCAGGTCGAGCAGGCGATCGAGATCCTCAACACCGCCCGGCGGATCGAGTTCTACGGGCTCGGCAATTCGAACATCGTCGCGCAGGACGCGCATTACAAGTTCTTCCGCTTCGGGATTCCGACCATCGCGTACGGCGACCTGTACATGCAGGCGGCGTCGGCTGCGTTGCTCGGCACGGGCGACGTGATCGTGGCGGTGTCGAAGTCGGGACGGGCGCCGGAATTGCTGCGCGTGCTCGATGTCGCGATGCAGGCGGGCGCGAAGGTGATCGCGATCACGTCGAGCAATACGCCGCTTGCAAAGCGCGCGACCGTGGCGCTCGAAACCGATCATATCGAGATGCGGGAGTCGCAGTTGTCGATGATCTCGCGGATCCTGCATCTGCTGATGATCGATATTCTCGCGGTAGGCGTCGCGATTCGGCGCGCGTCGCCAGATGCGGAGCTGAGCGACGCAGTGGCGCAAGCGAAGGCGCGCGCCGGCGCGGATGACGAGGCCGCGGATGTGCTCGATTGGTTAAGTCATGGGGCCGCGTCTAACGCGCGGGATTGAAGGTGTGTCAGGCCGGGGCTTTGGGGGGCGTGGTTATCGGACCGTCGATTCCCGACCAGTCAATCCGAAGCCACCGGCATGAAGCACCCATCTACGAGCGCAGCGAGGAGAAGCTTGCGGGCGGTATACCACTCCGTTTACGGCGCGTATGGTCGGACCCTGCGCGGGCCGATCCCCGTTGCGCCCTTACGCCACTCGCTACGGCTGGGCCACTCTGAACGCCATCGCACCTTATTTTCGGATCTAAAAAACGCCTTTCTTTTGGTTACTTTTCTTTGGCAAGACGCCCCGAAGGAAGTCCCCTTGGGGGACAAAGAAAAGTGACCCCTGCCCCGGGGAGGGGCGACGCGAATAGACCAACACCCTCACAGGACATCCACGACAAACCCAGAGCGCGAAGCAAACAACCGTCAATCCCCCCGCACCGGCCGCCCGTGCCACCGCAACACCAACGTGCGCCCGCCGAAGCACAACACCCCGATCACCCCGATCGTCACGCCCATCCCAAACGGCGTACCGTCGGCGAGCGCCCCGATCGCGACACTCGCGACAGCGCCCAACGCGAGCTGCATCGCGCCGAACACCGCCGCCGCCGCGCCTGCGTTATGCGGATAACGCTGCATCAGATCGGTCGTGCAGTTCGCGGACAGGATCCCCACCACCCCCACCACGAAGAACAGACACACGACGATCGACCACAGCCCGCCCCACCCCGTCAGCGCGACCAGCGCGACCGCCAGCGACGCCACGCTGCTCACCAGCGACGCGCCCGCGATGATCCTCAGCGATCCGAGCCGGCCGACCAGGCGCGTATTCATCAGGTTGCCGATCATGATGCCGACCACGTTGAGCCCGAACAGCAGCCCATAATGCTGCGGCGAGACATGGAAGTAATCGATATAAACGAACGGCGTCGCCGTGATATACGAGAACATCGCCGCAAAGGCCATCCCGCCGCACAGCATGTGCCCCCAGGCCACCGGATCGGCGACGATCCGGCCATACGCGGCGAACGAACGCAGCACGGCGGAACTCGCGCGCCGCTCGCGCGGCCAGGTCTCCGGCACGCGCAGGAACGCCGTCACGGCACAGGCCGCACCCACCAGCGCAAGTACCACGAACACGCCCCGCCAGCCCACGAAACGCAAGATCTGCCCACCCAGCAACGGCGCAAGCAACGGCCCGACCGCCGTGACGATCGCCACCATCGACAGCACCTTCGCCGCATCCGTCGGCTCATGCGCATCCCGCGCGATCGCCCGTGACAGCACCGACGCCGCCCCCGCGCCGAACGCCTGCAGAAAACGCATCACCACCAGCACGTCGATCGACGGCGACAGAAAACAGCCGATGCTCGCAAGCGTAAACAGCGCGATGCCGCCGAGCAGCACCGGCCGGCGGCCGTAGGTGTCGGACAGCGGACCATACAGCAGCATGCCGATCGAGAAACCCGCCATGAAGGTGGTCAGCGTACGCTGCGCGGCAGCCGCGCCGACGCCGAAGCCATCGGCGATCGACGGCAGGCTCGGCAGGTACATATCGGTGGCGATCGGCCCACACGCGGCCAGCGCGCCGAGCAACAGGATCAGCCGGCCATCGGGCCGGCGTCTGACGACATGAGACATGGGGTTCCACGGAAGAAGCCAGCCGACGCGCGCCGGCTGGGCACAGCGAAAGCGGCCACACCGGCCGCCGCATGCTCCTGATTGTACGCGACCCCATCGGGACGCGCCGCCGCCACGACCCGCCGCCATCGGGTAAGCTCGCGCTTTTGCCCGCCGCGCGCCCCGTCGACATGACCGCCTTCCTGCTGATCTGGAGCCCCAAGAAGTGGCCGTGGCCCGAGCTGCCCGACGTCGCCGCCCGCGTGAAAGCCGGCGAGGCGGTCGCGGACGTCTGGGGCTGCGGATTCTCGCGCAGCATCCTGCCCGGCGACCGGGTCTTCCTGCACCGGGTCGCAAAGGAGCCCAAGGGCGTGTTCGGCTCCGGCTACGTGACCCGCGCACCGTACGAGGTGCCCGACCCGAACACCAGGCGCGGCTACCGGCTGTGCATCGACTTCGTCTACGACTGGCTCGTCGACGGCCACTCGGAAGTCGTGATCCCGCGCGATGCGTTGCGCGTGCATCCATTCTCGGTGCAAACCTGGGACGCGCAAACCTCCGGCATCTCGATCAAGCCGATGGCGGAAGGCGCCCTCGAGAAACGCTGGGCCGAGCTGACCGGCAAGCGCAAGCCGCCGCGCGGCTGAGCCCGCGCGCAAGCGCCGCACGGGGCCGGCCGGCCCGCCGCGCGGCTCTCCGGTACAATCGAACGATCGTCCAGCCCGGCGCGGGCCGCGGCGCTCCCGCCGCAACCGCCGCCCCTCTCTCGCAGGTCCCAACCATGTCGAACAATCAGATCCTCTTCGAACGCGCGCAACAGACCATCCCGGGCGGCGTCAACTCGCCCGTGCGGGCGTTCCGCTCGGTCGGCGGCACGCCGCGCTTCGTCAAGCGCGCGCAGGGCGCGTACTTCTGGGACGCCGACGACAAGCGCTACATCGACTACATCGGCTCGTGGGGCCCGATGATCGTCGGCCACGTCCATCCCGAGGTGCTCGACGCGGTCCAGCGCGTGCTCGCCGACGGCTTCTCGTTCGGCGCGCCGACCGAGGCCGAGATCGAGATCGCCGAGGAAATCTGCAAGCTGGTGCCGTCGATCGAACAGGTGCGCATGGTGTCGAGCGGCACCGAGGCCACCATGAGCGCGCTGCGGCTCGCGCGCGGCTTCACCGACCGCAGCCGGATCGTCAAGTTCGAGGGCTGCTATCACGGCCACGCGGACAGCCTGCTCGTGAAGGCCGGCTCGGGCCTGCTGACCTTCGGCAACCCGACCTCGGCCGGCGTCCCCGCCGATATCGCAAAGCACACCACCGTGCTCGAATACAACAACGTCGCGGCGCTCGAAGAAGCCTTCCAGGCCTTCGGCGACGAAATCGCCGCCGTGATCGTCGAGCCGGTCGCGGGCAACATGAACCTCGTGCGCGGCACGCCCGAGTTCCTCGGCGCGCTGCGCTCGCTGTGCACCCGGCACGGCGCCGTGCTGATCTTCGACGAAGTGATGTGCGGGTTCCGCGTCGCGCTCGGCGGCGCGCAGCAGCACTACGGCATCCAGCCCGACCTCACCTGCCTCGGCAAGGTGATCGGCGGCGGCATGCCGGCTGCCGCGTTCGGCGGCCGCCGCGACATCATGGCCCGGCTCGCGCCGCTCGGCGGCGTGTACCAGGCGGGTACGCTGTCCGGCAACCCGATCGCGGTCGCGGCCGGTCTCGCGACGCTGCGCCTGATCCAGGCGCCCGGCTTCTACGATGCGCTGACGCGCCAGACCCGCCGCCTCGCCGACGGCCTCGCCGCCGAGGCGCGCGCGGCCGGCGTGCCGTTCAGCGCGGACGCGATCGGCGCGATGTTCGGCCTCTACTTCACGGAGCAGGTGCCGACGCGCTTCGCGGACGTGACGAAGAGCGACGTCGAGCGCTTCAACCGCTTCTTCCACCTGATGCTCGACGCCGGCGTGTACTTCGCGCCGTCCGCCTACGAGGCGGGCTTCGTGTCGAGCGCGCACGACGACGCGACGATCGACGCGACGCTGGCGGCGGCGCGCGGCGCGTTCGCCGCACTCGCGGCCTGAGCGGGAGCGGCGCGCCGATGTTCTCGGACAGCGATTTCGCACGGATGCAGCAGGCGCTCGCCCTCGCGGCGCGCGGCATGTTCACGACCACGCCGAACCCGCGCGTCGGCTGCGTGATCGTCAAGGACGACGTCGTGATCGGCGAGGGCTTCACCCAGCCCGCCGGCCAGGACCACGCGGAAGTACAGGCGATGAAGGACGCGCGCGCGCGCGGCCACGACCTGCGCGGCGCGACCGTGTATGTGACGCTCGAACCGTGCAGCCACTTCGGCCGCACGCCGCCGTGCGCGCTCGAGCTGATCGACGCGCAGGTGGGCCGCGTGATCGCCGCGATGGAAGACCCGAATCCCCAGGTGTCGGGCCGCGGGCTCACGATGCTGCGCGATGCGGGCATCGACGTGCGCTGCGGGCTGCTCGCGCAGGAGGCGTACGAACTCAACATCGGCTTCGTGTCGCGGATGACGCGCGGCCGGCCCTGGGTGCGCATGAAGAGCGCCGCGTCGCTCGACGGCCGCACCGCGCTGCCGACGGGCGAGAGCCAGTGGATCACGGGCGAGGAGGCACGCGCCGACGGCCATGCGTGGCGCGCGCGCGCCTGCGCGATCCTGACCGGGATCGGCACCGTGCGCGAGGACAATCCGCACCTGACCGTGCGCGGCATCGATACGCCGCGCCAGCCGCGGCGCGTGCTGGTCGACAGCCGGCTCGAACTGCCGCTCGACGCGCATCTGCTCGAAGGCGAGCCGCTCCTGATCTTCTGCGGCGCGCTCGACGCGGCGGGCGAGGCGCGCGCCGACGCGCTGCGCGCGCGCGGCGCGGAGATCGCGCCGCACGCGAACGCGCACGGCAAGGTCGACCTGGGCGCGATGCTCGCGGCGCTCGGCCAGCGCGGCATCAACGAATTGCACGTGGAGGCGGGTCACAAGCTGAACGGCTCGCTGCTGCGCGAGCAATGCGTCGACGAGCTGCTCGTCTATCTCGCGCCGAGCCTGCTGGGCCGCGACGCGGCCGGCATGTTCGATCTCGCGGCGCCGGCCACGCTCGATGCACGCGTCAGATTCGCGTTTCACAGTATCGATCGGGTGGGCGACGATCTGCGCGTGCTTGCGCGCTTCGCGCCCGCTCCCCTCTCAACTTGAATGGAATCGACCACGATGTTTACCGGAATCGTCGCGGCAGTCGGCCGTATTGAAACCATCACGCCGCTGGGCACCTCGCCCGACGCAGGGGTGCGCCTGACCGTGCATGCGGGCGGGCTGGATCTCGCCGACGTCGCGCTCGGCGACAGCATCGCGATCCAGGGCGCATGCATGACGGCGATCGGCAAGACCGCGCACACGTTCGACGTCGAGGTGTCGCGCGAGAGCCTCAACAAGACGGCCGGCCTCGCCGAGCCGGGCGAGGTGAACCTGGAGAAGGCGCTGCGCGCGCATGACCGGCTCGGCGGGCATATCGTGTCGGGGCATGTCGACGGGCTCGGCGTCGTCTCGCATTTCGCGCCGGTGGGCGAGTCGCATGAGCTGCGCGTGCTCGCGCCGCGCGAACTCGGGCGTTATCTCGCGTACAAGGGCTCGGTGACGGTCAACGGCGTGAGTCTCACGGTGAACCGGGTCGAGGATCGCGAGGACGGATGCGAGTTCTCGATCAATCTGATTCCGCATACGATCGAAGTGACCACGCTGCGGCATCTGAAGACGGGGAGCCGGGTGAATCTGGAGATCGATATGATCGCGCGGTATGTGGAGCGGATGCTCTCGACGCAGGATGCACAATCGTCGTTGAAGTAAGCCGGTTTCGCTACGCCCGCGGTCTGCCGGCGTCGCCCAGGTCCATCGCTTGCTGACGGCATACGGCCATTGCGTGTGGTTCGTATGCCGTCACGCCTCCTGCAGTGCATTCGAGCCCAAACATGCGGAACCGCGCATCGCAGCAGTATCCAGCGCGACGGAGCGACGGAGCATGATCCGCAAATGATTGGCCCACGCCGTTCGATCCATCCCGCGCTACCCGCAGAGCCAATGCCCATCACTCTTCCCGCAGGTGCACCCGCGCCGTCGCATTGTCGAAATCAATGATGTCGAAATCGCGATAAGCAAACGCCGGATTGGCAATCGCGTCGTCGATACGCCAGCCCCCGCCTTCCCGAATCAATATCAGGTCGGTCCGCCCGTCGATCACCGGGAAAGCGTCCGCGCCCCCATAGGATGCCCGCCACAGCACCTTGAGACGCAGCCGTGCAGCACTCTTCTGAATGATCACCGGTCTGGCGGTCACCTTCAATGTGGGCGCTGCGTCAAACAGGTTGCCATCTTCCTCATCCAGATCGCCCGTCCTGAAATCCGGCTTCAAGCCCGCGCGAGTCGCATCGACGCATTGGCGCTTCAATTTATCAAACAGACTCACCGACAAAACATCGCCAAACGTCTTTCGATAAATTTCTTCGCGAATCTTTTTGTCGTTGAATTTTCTATTCAGATACTTTCCGGTGCCCTTATCGATATTGCTGAACGCGCAGACAGCATCGCGATATGGTATTCCATACACCCGGGCTACCAGCTCATCAACCCCGCCCCCCTCTCCCGCAGACAAGGATTGACTCCCGGCAAGCGCAGCGCTCGACAGAACCATCAGCAAGATCGAAGCAGTCAGCGTTCTCATTACAGATATTCCTCCAAGCAATGCACAAAAATCGGCACGCGGCCGACTCGACTGCCTTGCGTCGTATCGGGCAACGCGGGCACCGAACCGCGTTGCCTGCGTCGTCCCACAAGAGCATCGTCGAGCCGCGCCTTGCCTGGCGAGTTGTTCGCATTCTGCCGCCAGCGCGCATCACGATCCCGCACCGCCGGAGAAAGATCACCCTTTACGCCGACGCCACCTGCACTGCACCCGTTTTCGCCCGCTTCAACTCCGCCAGCACCTCAAGCGCCTGCCCTTCATCCTCGGTCAGATCCGCCAGGAACGCATCGTTATACTGCTTGATCCATTGCAGCGGCATATCCCACCATGCGAGGTCGATCAGGCTTTCGCGCACGCGCTCGGGGAACCTGAACTTGACCAACCGCGCAGGCGATCCGACATAAATGCCATAAGGCTCCGAGCGGAAATTCGGCGGCACGACCGTGCGCGCGCCGATCACGCATCCGCTCTGCACTTCGCTGCCGCCCAGGAACAACGCCTCATCCCCGATCCATACATCGTTGTGAATGACGGTATCGCCGTACTGCGGCGGCGGGGCATTGCGCAGGCCATCGCCGAACACGCTGAACATGCAGGTCGATATGGTGCGCGTCTCGTGCTGACCGTTCAGCAGGAAGCGCAGCCGCAGTCCGCCCGCGACATATTTCCCGAGCCTGAGACTCTGAAGGCCCGCGTCGTACTTCGCAATCGACCCGACACCCAGGCCCGACCCCTTCCCGATGTGGAACGTCCCGATCTGCGCCTCTTCGTCGAACCAATTCCTGAAGAAGTTGTTGGGAATCGTTGAATAGGCGCCGTCCCGGTACCCGAATACGATGAAATGCTTGGACATCGGGTGGTTCGGCAGGATCCCGGTGCAGTCGTCCGACGTGGTTACGTTCATTTTTGTGAGAGAAGTAGCGCAGAGGGTTCGGCATGGCGACTCGCGCCGATCAAGTCAAATCAGCGAAGCCTTCATGCCGCAGAATGGAGCATCAATGGGAATTTCAGATTCAATGAAATTGGATGCAATCCATTGCAGAAAATCCACTTTGTGAGTGTATTACCAAAAGCAATCGCCCGCAGGGCAATAATCCGCTGAAACACCCTTCCGTTTGCAAAAACCCAATTCGAAGCGAAATAGACAGTTTCGACCTTGCACAACGCCCGTTTCGTTGCGCCTGCCGACCAACCCAAGCCCCAGGCATCGAGATACGGCGCAAGCGGACCGCCGGCCATCCGTCAGGCAGCAGTCACGCCGGCGCGGAGAAAACACACGACGGCGAAACCCGCCGCCGCCGCGAGCGCCACGCAAGATGCCCCCGCATTCCCCCCGGCTCACGCGCCGCCACAGCGGGCGTATCCTGTCGACATCACGCACTTCGCTGCACCCACACCGGTTCCGGCTCGTCGGCGGCCGACCGGTGCGCGTCATCCGGCCGACCTTGGGAATCGTCATCATGCGGATCGCACACTTCATCGTCGGCGTCGCCGCCCTCTTCGGCTTCACGGCGGCGCAAGCCGACGGCTTCGCCATCACGCGCCCCCTGTCGAACGGTCGCGAACTTCACCTCCTGGAACACGCCTCGCCCTGCAACGGCGGCCCGGGCGCATTCATCTACCGGCGGGGCCAGCTGCTCGACCAGACCTGCGACGTACGCCTGACGGCCGCGGGCGCGACCGTCGTCTTGCCGCCTTTCGAGCCGCGCATGTTCTTCCCGCGCGACACCCTGTATCCGAACTAGCCGTCACATGCGCGCATCGGGGACGGATCTTCCCGCCCCCGCCGCGCACACGCACACGCACTGTCATCGCACGTAACACCCCGTCACGCCGCCTAATGAACGCGGCCCTGCCGACGGGCGACATGTCATCGCGCGTAACACATGTAATCCAGATCGAAAGGCCACGCGAAACAACGCGTCTTATAGTCTGAGCCATTCGCTGCAGCGCGTCGGCGGCGCGCGTATTGCCAGCGCGCGCCCACCCGGCGGCCGGCGTTTTGCATACCTAAAGCAAACGGGGAAATCGGGTCATGTCCATTCAAGCACTGCCGGCGTCGTGCGACGCCGCGCCTCCGCACGGCCCCGAAGCCGCCGCGGCCCTGATCCGGCGCGCCTTGCAGGTCGAGCCGCTCGCGCTCGTGCCGCAACTCCTCACGCAAAGCGGCAACACGATCTACCGCGCCGACCTGCCCGACGGGCGGAAGGTGGTCCTGCGCATCAGCCCCCAGCGCAGCACGTTCGCCTACACCGCACACAATCTCGGCGCGCTGCGCGCGCTCGGCGTGCCGGTCCAGCACGTGCTCGCGGTCGGCCCGCTCACGTCGGGCGGATCCTTCGTGATCCTGAACTGGCTCGACGGCTTCGACCTGAGATTCGCACTGCCCTCGATGCGCGCAGACCAGATGATCCGCGTCGCCGGGCATGTGGCCGATTGCCAGCGTCGCGTCGCCGGCCTGCCGCGCAGCCACGGCTTCGGCTGGGCGCCGGTCGGCCAGGACGCCGCGCTCGCGCACTGGACCGATCTGTTCGGCGCGCCGGCCACGGCCTCCGTCAACGACGCCCCGACACCGCTCGGCCGCCTGCGCGCGCGACTGCGCACGGTGCGCGCCACACTCGAACCCTATTTCGAGGCCTGCCAGCCGGTGTGCTTTCTCGACGACCTGACGACCAAGAACGTGATCGTCGACAACGGTGCGCTGAGCGGCTTCATCGACATCGATTTCGTGTGCTACGGCGATCCGCTGTTGCAGGTCGGCTCGACGCTCGCCTACCTGGCCGCCGACGTCGGCGACACGGGCCGCGCCTATGGCGACGCGCTGATCGACAGTTGCGCGCTGACGGGCGACGCCCGCCGCGCGATGTACTTCTACGCGGGGCTGTGGACGACCGGCTTCCTTGCCACGGCCGAAGCCGCCGGAGATGCCTGGCGGATCGGCAAGCTCATCCCCGCGGCCTCGGCGCTGCTGGACGCCGCCGAGGCCGCCTGACATCGCGCGCCCGAGCGTCCGGCTCCCCCGCCCAAAACCTTTCGCAATCCTGACCACACCGGCGCGGCCTTCGACCGCTGCGCCACCGTTCTCCCTCCCCGCACCTCACGAACAGCTTGCATCAAGCTGACCGAAATATTCAGTAACCATCTGATTATTAAGGAATTTTATTTGAATTGACGGCACATTCGCCCTCTCTTCCCCGCCTCATTCCGCATACCGCGCCGCTAACCTACACGCACTGACGGACTGCTCGCCGCATGCGCGCCGCCCGTCGCCCGGTTCAACGCTATCGACCTGCTCCCGACGATGTCCAATACCCTGAATTTCTCCGGCGGCCCCGGCGCATTGCCCGACTCCGTGCTGCGCCAGACGCGCGACGCCATCATCGCGCTGCCGGAAACCGGCATGTCGGTGCTGGGCATGAGCCATCGATCCGACTGGTTCCGCGCGATCCTCGACGAGGCGGAACGCAACCTGCGCGCGTTGCTCGGGCTGCCCGAGCGCTACGCGATCACGTTCCTGCAAGGCGGCAGCAGCCTGTTGTTCGCGACGATCCCGATGAACTTCGCGAGCCGCCGCCATGCGCCGCCCGTGTACGTGAATTCCGGCTACTGGAGCAGCCGCGCGAGCGCCGAAGCCGCGCGCGTCGGCCCCGCGCGCATCGCGTGGAGCGGCCAGGACTGCGGCTTTCGCCGCTTGCCCGCGCTCGATCAGCTCGCGGTCGCCCCCGATGCCGCGTACCTGCACTACGTGTCGAACGAAACCGTCGAGGGCCTGCAGTTCGAGCCGCCCGCCGACGCGCCGCACGACGCGCCGCTCATCGTCGACATGTCGTCCGACTTCCTGTCGCGGCCGCTCGACGCGAGCCGCTACGCGATGATCTACGCGCACGCGCAAAAGAATCTCGGTCCGGCCGGCGTCACGGTCGCGCTGATCGATCGCGCGTTGCTCGAGCGGATTCCCGACACCCTGCCCGGCATCCTCGATTTCCGCACGCACGTCGAGCACGGCTCGAACTACAACACGCCGCCCGTGTTCGCGATCTACGTGCTGACGCTGGTCACGCGTTGGCTGCGCGACGAGATCGGCGGACTCGCCGCGATGCAGCGGCTCAACGACATGAAAGCGCGGCGGCTCTACTTCACGCTCGATGCGCTGAGCGATGCGATCGCCGTGCATGCGGAGCGTCCGTGGCGCTCGCGCATGAACGCCGCGTTCGCGTTCGGCGACGCGCGGCTCGACCGGGCATTCGCCGACGCGGCCGCGGAACGCGGGATCGTCGGGCTCGACGGTCACCGTTCGCTGGGCGGCCTGCGCGCGTCGCTCTACAACGCCGTCACGCCCGACGCGGTCGATACGCTGTGCGACGCATTGACCGAATTCAGCGTCGCCCACGCGTGAACGCCGCCGCCCCCATTGGCCTCGCGCAGCTGCCGCTCGATCCGGCGGGCGTCGAGCCCGACGCGCCGGCGCTGTGCAGGAAGCTGGCGCGCGCGCTCGACGCGGCGCCTCTCGATGTCGTCCTGCATGCTCAGATGCGCGATGCGCTGCACGCCGCGGGCGATGCCATCGGCTTCGCCGCGCACCAGCTCACGGTCGTCGCGTTCGGCATGCTGAACGGCGCACCGGATACGCAGCGCGCGCTCGCTCTGTACAACCTCGCGACCCTCTACTCGATGAAGGGACGCGTCGACGACGCGGTGTACTGGTATCGGCATACGCTGGCCATCGATCCGGATCTCGCGAGCGCGCACCAGAATCTCGCGGCGCTGTACGACACGCTCGGTCGTCGAATCGAGGCCCGCCGGCATCGCGCGCGCGCCTACCGCCTGCAACGCGTGTTCGTCGAGCCCGCGCTCGATCAGGAAGCCTGCCGCGTGCTGATCGTCGGCGTCGGCAGCGGGGCGGGCAATGTTTCGCTCGACACGCTGCTGCCGTTCCGCACGACGACCCGCATCAAGTACGCGCTCGACTACGCGGCCGACGCCGAGGATGCCCGCCTGCCGCCTCACGATCTCGTGTTCAACGCGATCGGCGAGCCCGACATCGCCGCGCCGCTGGCCGCGCGCCTCGCGCGCTTCGCCGGCCGCAGCCGCGCGCCGATCCTGAATCCGCCCGACGCGATCGCGCGCACGCATCGCGACCGCACCGCCGAACGGCTCGGCTCGCTGCCGGACGTGCGGGTGCCGCCCTGCGTGCGCATCGACGCCCCCCATGCCCCGCTGGACCTGCTGCTGGAACGCCTCGCGCAAGCCGGCATCGCGTTTCCGCTGCTGCTGCGGCCGACCGGCGCGCACGGCGGCGAGGGCCTGACGCTGCACACCGAACCCACCACCTTCGCGACGGCGCTCGCGCGGCTCGACGGCGCCGCCTATGTCACGGCCTACCGCGACACGCGCAGCGCCGACGGCGAGTTCCGCAAGTACCGGATGATCTTCGTTGATCGCGTGCCGTATCCGTATCACCTGGCGATTTCCTCGCACTGGCTCGTTCACTATTTCTCGGCCGACATGACGTCCGCGCCCTGGAAGCTCGACGAGGAACGGCGCTTCCTCGACGATCCGCTCGCGGCGCTCGGCGCGGCCGCGCTGTGCTCGCTCGCCGCGATCGGCAGACAGCTCGATCTCGACTACGGCGGCATCGACTTCGCGCTGACGGCCGAGGGCCAGGTCGTCGTCTTCGAGGCGAACGCGACGATGCTCGTCCATCGCGAAGCGGCCGACGGGCCGCTCGCGCACAAGAACCCGCACGTCGATCGCATCGCGCAGGCGTTCGCGCGCCTGCTCGACGCACGACGTGCGGCCCGCTCTCCCTTGCCGGTTTCCACCCAGCCATGACTCCCGACTCGACGCTCGCCCAGGCGAAGGCGCTCCACCTCGCCGGCAACCTGCCCGCGGCCCGCACGATCTACGAAGCGGCGCTCGTCGACGACCCGCGCAACGACGATCTGCGGCTGCGGCTCGGCATTCTCGAATTGCAAAGCGGCAACAGCATCCGCGCGCTCGCGCAATTGGACCGGGCAGTCGCGCTCGCGCCGCGCGACGCGCGCCATCACGTGACGCGCGGCCATGTCCTGCGCGCGCTCGGCCAGCATGCGCAAGCTGCCGCAGCGCTGCGCGCGGCGCTCGCGTTCGCGCCCGACGACGCCGACACGCACGCCGCGCTCGGCAACGCGCTGCAAGCGCTCGGCGACCACGCGGGCGCGATCGGCGCGTATGACGACGCGCTCGCGCGCGATCCGTCCAACGCCGACGCCGCCAACAATCTCGGCAACAGCCACCGCCAATGCGGCGCGCTCGACGCGGCCGAGCGGGCCTACCGCACAGCGCTCGCCGCGCAGCCGACCCATGCGCTCGCGCTCACGCACCTGGGCACGCTGCTCGACGCGCAGGGCCGGCACGACGACGCGCTCGCGCTGCTGCGCGACGCGGTGCGCGCCGCACCGGACGCGAGCGCCGGGTTGATCAATCTCGGCGTCGCGCTGTGCGAACGGCGCGCCTTCGAGGAAGCGGCCACGCACCTCGCGCGCGCGACGGCATGCGCGCCGTTCGACGCCGACGCGGCCTACAACCTCGGCAATGCGCTGCAGGGGCTCGGCCGCCACGCGGACGCGGCCGAGCAGTATCTGCGCGCGGCCACGCTGCAGCCCGACCACGCGGATGCGCTGAACAACCTCGGCAACGCCTGCGAGGCGCTCGGCGACGCCGACGCGGCCGCCCGGGCGTTCGACGCCGCGCTGCACGCGCGGCCGGGCTGCGTCGCCGCGCACAACAACGCCGCGAACCTGCTGCGACGGCTGGGCCTGCACGACGAGGCGATCGCGCACCTGCGCGCCGCGCTCGCCGGCGCGCCGACGCATTCGCCGAGCCACAACAATCTCGGCAACGTGCTGAAGGACAACGGCGTGCTCGACGAGGCGATCGACAGCTACCGGCGCGCGCTCGCGTGCGATCCCGACAATGCGGTCGCGCACAGCAATCTGGTCTATGCGCTGAGCTTCCAGTCGGAACAGCCGGAACCGGTGCTCGAGGAAGCGCTGCGCTGGTCCGCGCGGCACGAGCCGTCCGGCGCGGCGCATGCCGCCCCCTGCCGCACGCACGCGCCGGACGCGCGGCTGCGGATCGGCTACGTCGGCGCGGATTTTCGCGAGCATTGCCAGGCGTTGTTCCTCGCGCCGCTGCTGTCGAATCACGACCGCGACGCCTTCGAGATCGTCTGCTATGCGAGCGTCGCGCGGCCGGACGCGATGACCGAACGGCTCGCCGGCTACGCGGACCGCTGGCGCGACGTGCAGGGGCTCGACGACGCGGCGCTCGCGCACCGCATCCGCGAGGACGGGATCGATCTCCTCGTCGACCTGACGATGCACATGGACGGCGGCCGGCCCGGCCTGTACGCGCGACGGCCCGCGCCGGTGCAGGCGACCTGGCTCGCCTACCCCGGCACGACCGGCCTCGCGTCGATGGATTTCCGGCTGACCGATCCGCATCTCGATCCGCCCGGCAACGAGGCGTTCTATCGCGAGCGCTCGATCCGCCTCGCCGACACGTTCTGGTGCTACGACCCGCTCGCCGACACGCCCGCCGTCGGCCCGTTGCCGGCGCTCGCGGCGGGTCACGCGACGTTCGGCTGCCTGAACAATCCCTGCAAGCTGACCGACCGCACGCTGCGCCTGTGGGCCGGCATCTTCGCGCGCCTGCCCGATGCGCGGCTCGTCGTGATGGCGCCGCACGGCGCGGGGCGCATCCGGCTGATGGAGCGGCTGCGCGCGCACGGCATCGCGCCGGAGCGGGTCACGTGCGTGCCGTACCGGCCGCGCGCCGACTATCTCGCGTCCTATCTCGACATCGACGTCGCGCTCGACACCTTCCCCTACAACGGCCACACGACGACGCTCGACGCCTTGTGGATGGGCGTGCCGGTCGTCACGCGGGTGGGGCGCACCGCGGTCGGGCGCGGCGGGCTGTGCCAGCTCGCGAACCTCGGCCTCACCATGCTCGCCGCCGAACACGATGAGGCGTTCGTCGACGCCGCCGTCGCGCTCGCCGGCGACCTGCCCGTGCTCGCCGCGCTGCGCGGCGCGCTGCGCCCGCGCCTCGCGCGTTCGCCGCTGATGGACGGCGCGCGCTTCGCGCGCGAGGTCGAGGCCGCATACCGGCTCATGTGGAGCAGCAGGCAGCCGGACGCCGCGCGCTGACCCGCCACGCGCGGCGTCCTTCGGAATCACGACGCCGCGCCCGCGAAGATCGGCCCGCCGCCGCGACTACGCGGCGCCCGGCGGTTTCAGCGCGCCGCAATTGCCGGCCACCGGCTGGCCGCCCATCACCTTGCGGATGAACGGCAGCGAATCCGCGAGCGATGCGTTGACGGTGCTGTCATGCGTCTGCCCCGGGTAGTCGTGCCACTCGACCGTCGCGCCGAGCGCGCAGGCCTGCGACACGAACGCATACGCATCGGTCGGCGGCGTGGTCGTATCCGCGAGCCCCGAGCCCGTGAACAGCGGCGCCTTCAACGCGAATCCCGCGGCGGGCGTCGAGGTCGCCTTGAGAATCGCGCCGACCTCGTCGGCCGGCGGCGGCGCCTTCGCGTAGTTGGTCTGGTCGACGCCGTTCGCCTCCTGCAGCGTATCGAGCCCGTCGATGCACGACGTGAGCGTCGCGTCGTACACCGGCATCGCGCGATCCGAGATATACGGACGGAAATCGAACCCGGGCGTGACGAGCGCGCCGGTGCCGCGCATCGCGAGCAACAGGTAGACCGAATTGCTGGCCGCGCCGACGCCGATCGGATTCGCGGGCGCGCTGCCGCTCGTCACGAGCGGAAAGTAGACGCCCGTCGCGACGCCGCCGACCACCCGCACGTCCGGCGCATAGGTCGGCGCGTACTGGAGCGTGGCGATCGTCGCGCCCGAGCCTTGCGACTGGCCGACCGCGACCACCTTGTTGTTCAGCACGCCCGGCAGCGCGGTGAGCGCCGCGCGCACGGCGTCGAGCGCGCCGTAGGCTTCCGCGCGATGCACGAGATACGGATGCGGTCCCGGCGTGCCGAGCCCTTCGTAATCCGTCGCGACCACCGCGTAGCCCTGCGCGAGCATCGCGCCGAGATAGGTCTGGTCGCGCGTGGAGCGCGGCCGGAACGATTGCGCGCAGGCGTCCGCGATGCCGACCGTGCCGTGGGTCCACGCGACGATCGGCCAGCCGCCGGCGGGCGGCGTGCCCTGCGGCACGTAGACCGCGCCCGACACCGTGATCGGCGTCTTGCCGTCGACGCCTTCCGTCGACGTGTACAGCAGGCGCAGGTTGCGCGCCGGATCCGAATTGGCGAGCGCGAGGTTCGCGGGCAGCGATTCCTGCCTCAGCACGAGGCCCGGCTTGCCGCCGGGCACCGGGCTCGTCCACGTGTAGAACGCGGGCACGCCGCCGTCGCCGTAGGCCGCGTTCGCGACCGGCACCGGGCCCGGCCGCACGCCGCCGCTGTCGATTTCATCTCCGCCGCATCCCGCCAGGGTCAAGGCAACGACACTGGCGGCCAGACTCCACGGTGCGAACGCACTGGATCGCATTTGCTTTTTTTCCATGTGACACTCTCGCTTGATCGTCGGCAGTCGTCGCCCGTGAGTCCGGTCGACATCCCACCGCGTGATGGTGTTTTCCAAACGAACCGCCCTTCTAGTCCCCTTGGAAAGGCACGCCGAGCATGACATGCATGCGCGGATGTCAAAAGA
Source organism: Burkholderia sp. GW821-FHT14F03 (assembly GCF_058803765.1). Classification (NCBI taxonomy): domain Bacteria; kingdom Pseudomonadati; phylum Pseudomonadota; class Betaproteobacteria; order Burkholderiales; family Burkholderiaceae; genus Burkholderia; species Burkholderia sp. GW821-FHT14F03. The sequence continues at coordinate 31,840 of NZ_JBXAPG010000038.1, read as the reverse complement.
CGTCGTTTCGTTCACGTATTCAACCGCGGGTTGTCACCATGAAGTATCCGCAAGTACTCGCCTTCGTCAGCGTCGCGCGGCTGGGCAGCATCCGCGCGGCTGCGCGGAACCTCGGCGTCTCGCAGGCCGCCGTCACCAAGACCTTGCGTCTTCTGGAGGAAGAACTCGGTGCGACGCTGTTCTCGCGCGGCGTCGGCGGCGCGACGCTGACGGCGGCCGGCCGCTCGCTGTTGCCGCGCGCGACGCTGGTCGTCGAGCAGATGAAGCTGCTCGACGGCGATGTGTCGCTCGACCAGCACGGGCGCGTCGCGCTCGGGATGTCGCAGATGGCGTCCGCCAACCTGCTGCCGCTCGCGCTGCCGGCCTTCCTCGCGCAACGGCCGCGCGCGCCGCTGCGCATCGTCGACGGCGCGCTCGCGACGGTGCTGCCCGGCCTGCGCGACGGCACGCTCGATTTCGGCGTGTGCACCGCGTTCGCGGAGTCGATCCCGCTGCCGTTCCGTTTCGATCCGTGGTTCCGCCGGCCCGCCGTCGCGCTCGTGCAGCGCGGCCATCCGCTCGCCGGCCGCCGTTGCACGCTCGACGACCTGTCGCGCTTTCGCTGGGTGAGCGCCGGCATGCGCATCAACGCGCAGCCGCCCGAAGTGGGCGCCGCGCAGGTGATCGAAGCCCCGCAGAACATCGAGAGCCAGAATCCGATCGCGAGCTGGGCGATCCTCAAGTGCCTGCCCGCGGTCGCCGTCACCAATGAGGAGGTCGCCTCGCACCTGCACGATCCCGACATCGTGCGGCTCGATCTCGACGCGCCGCTGCCCGATCTCGCCGAAGGCCTCGTCACGCGTTCGGACCTGTTCCTGTCGCCGAATGCGCAGCTGATGGTGGACCTGCTCCGCGCGCACGCCGATCGCGCGTATGGATGAACGCGCGCGACCGCGAAGCGCAACGACGATGCGACGAAGCAACCCGAGACCGGCCGTGCTCGATGAATGCGGCGTCGCACCGCGCGGTCGCGCCCTCGCCGGCCGGTGCGTCGGCCCCGCCAGCCCCCGGGTCGCCGGCCGCTCGCGTCCGCCTCGACCCGGCCCGCGCCGACAATTCGCTAGAATACGAGGCTGCTCCGCCATCGCACGCGTCGGCCGGCCATCCCGGCGGGCGCGTGAAACGGCCCTTCCCCGGCCGCTGCTGGCCGCCGCGCGCCGCGCGACGGCAAAGATCCGGCACCATTTGAGCGCGCGCGCCGCGATCCGGCGCCACCGCGGACGCCCTGCCTTCGGGCTTGCCTCAATATCGGGCACGGACGATACTTGCAGATTGCGCGAGATTTCTTCCAGACCTTGATTGAACGGTTTTCCTCATGACGACGATTCTTGAAAGCTTACCGACCGGCCAGAAGGTCGGCATCGCCTTCTCCGGCGGCCTCGACACCAGCGCGGCGCTGCACTGGATGAAACTCAAGGGCGCACTGCCATATGCCTATACGGCCAACCTCGGCCAGCCCGACGAGGACGACTACGAGGAGATCCCGCGCCGCGCGACCGAATACGGCGCGGAAGGCGCGCGCCTGATCGACTGCCGCGCGCAGCTGGTGGCCGAGGGCCTCGCGGCGCTGCAGTGCGGCGCGTTCCACATCTCGACGGCGGGCGTCACCTACTTCAACACGACGCCGATCGGCCGCGCGGTGACGGGCACGATGCTCGTCGCGGCGATGAAGGAAGACGGCGTCAACATCTGGGGCGACGGCAGCACCTACAAGGGCAACGACATCGAGCGCTTCTACCGCTACGGCCTGCTCGTGAACCCGGACCTGAAGATCTACAAGCCGTGGCTCGACCAGACCTTCATCGACGAGCTGGGCGGCCGCGCGGAAATGTCCGAATTCATGAACCAGGCGGGCTTCGCGTACAAGATGTCGGCGGAGAAGGCCTACTCGACCGATTCGAACCTGCTCGGCGCGACGCACGAGGCGAAGGATCTCGAGAGCCTCGAAAGCGGCATCCGGATCGTCAATCCGATCATGGGCGTCGCGTTCTGGCGCGACGACGTCAAGATCGCGGCCGAGGAAATCACGGTGCGCTTCGAGGAAGGCCGCCCGGTCGCGCTGAACGGCGTCGAATACACGGACGCGGTGGAGCTGATGCTGGAAGCGAACCGCATCGGCGGCCGCCACGGCCTCGGCATGAGCGACCAGATCGAGAACCGGATCATCGAGGCGAAGAGCCGCGGCATCTATGAAGCGCCGGGGCTCGCGCTGCTGTACATCGCGTACGAGCGGCTCGTCACCGGGATCCACAACGAGGACACGATCGAGCAGTACCGCGAGAACGGCCGCCGCCTCGGCCGCCTGCTGTACCAGGGCCGCTGGTTCGACCCGCAGGCGATCATGCTGCGCGAGACCGCGCAGCGCTGGGTCGCGCGCGCGATCACGGGCGAAGTGAAGATCGAGCTGCGCCGCGGCAACGACTACTCGATCCTGAGCACGAAGTCGCCGAACCTCACGTACCAGCCGGAACGCCTGTCGATGGAGAAGGTCGCGTCGACCTTCTCGCCGCGCGACCGGATCGGCCAGCTCACGATGCGCAACCTCGACATCACCGATACGCGCGACAAGCTGCGCATCTACGCGCAGGTCGGCCTCCTGACGCCGGGCGAATCGTCCGCGCTGCCGCAACTGAAGGAAGACGACGCGAAGTAAGCGTCGTCGCCAGGCCGGGCGCTTTCGGGCGGCCGGCCGGGCCGCGCCGGAGGCCCGCCGCGGTCCGCTCCCGCCGCCGCCGGGCCACCTTCACCAGCCGTTCACGAGATTCGTCACGTTGACCGTGCCGATCCCCGTCGCGAAATTCCAGCCGACCGCCGTGCCGTACGCCTTCTGGTAGCTGCTGCTGACCGTCGACAGCACGCCGACGAAGCCGCCCGGCAGATAGCAGTTGCTCGATCCCGAGCAGTCCACGTCCATGTCGCCCTGCGTGACGTTGTAGAACACGCAGCTGCTGCCCACGCCCTTGCCGTTGCTCGAATTGCACGCACTGCTGCCGGACGCGCCGTATTCCGTCGCCGCGAGCGCGTAGAGCGTCGGGTTCGGATTGCCCTGCTTCGCGCCGGTCTTCTGGTTGACGAGCGCCTGGAAGCCGGCCCAGATCGGCGCGGCGAACGAGGTCCCGCCCGCGCCCGCCCAGCCGCTCGGCGCGCCGGTGCACGCCGCGCCGCCGTCGGCCGTATCGGAATCGCAGAACACGTAGTAGTGCCCCCACACGCCGTTGGCGGCAAACAGCGACACGTCGGGCAGATCGCGCACGCCGTCGGCCGGATTGCCGACGAGCGCCTGCCATGACGGCTTCGCATAGCCCTTGCAACTGCCGCCGACCACGCCCGCGCGCGACGGCGCGCCGGTCGCGCAGCCGCTCGGCCCGCCGCTGCCGCTCGCGGTGGTCTCGAAGCTGCGCTGGCCGGTCAGGCTGTTGCAGAAGCCCGAGAACCCATAGGTCGCCGCATAGCCGAGCTTCTTCGCGATCAGCGTGCTCGCACACGAATCGTTCCACGGAATCTCGTTGATGTAGGACAGCGCCGAGCCGTAGGTCGAGCCGTTCGTCGCGCCCCAGTAGGTCGAGTTGGTGCCGGCGTAGGTGTCGCCGAAATCGGTGCCGCCGACCGCCACGTTGTACGGCGTCGATGCGAAGCCGCTCACGCCGATGCCGTGGGTCGCCCTCGACGCGTTGGCGTCGCAGCTCGCCGCGCCCTCGTCGCCGGCCGACACGAACACCGAGGTGCCGAGCGCGGCCGCCTGCTGGTAGGCCGCGTAGTACGCGGCATTGGCGGTCGCGCCGTTCTCCGCCTCGCATTCGCCGTAGCTGATGCTGACGATCGCGGGCGGGCTGCTGCCGTTCAGCAGGTTCTGCAGCGCGATCAGGCCGCCGAAGGTGGTGCGCGTGTCCTTGCACGACGCGAGCACGATCGCCGCGCCGGGCGCGGCGGCGCTCGACCATTCCGCGTCGAGTTCCGCCTCGGTCTCGTTGCCCGCGACCACGCCCGGATCCGTGCAGTTGTTCGCGCCGCTCGCGGGCGCGGGGTGCGCCTGCGTGAAGGAACCCGTCGTGTAGCCCGCGAGGCCGAAGGTCGAGCGGAAAGTGCTCCAGTCCGTCGCGCGGTAGACGTCGGTGTCCTCGATCACGACGATCGTCTGCCCCTGCCCGGCGATGCCGGCCGAGAACAACGGATTGAGGTTGTAGATGGTCGCGAGATCGGCCGGCACCACCGCCTGATACGTCGTGCCGCCGCTCGCGAAGGTGTAGGACGGCCGCGCACGGAAATTCACGTGCGGCATGAAATCGTGCAGCGACACGACCCCGCTCACGACCCGCGCGAGGGCGGCCGGGATGCGCGGATCCGCGAGATTCGACAAGTGCATGCGCCCGCCGGCCTCGAACTGGTGCAGCTCGGCGCCGAACGCGCCGCGCACCTGCTCGGCGGTGCCCGAGAAGTCGATCACCATGCCGTTCGGCTGGACGTGGTTGACCGTGAAGCCGTGGCGCGTGAGCCAGTCGGTCACGGCCGCGACGTCCTGCGGCGCGGGGCCGTATTCAGAACCGAGCTGCGCGGCCGTCAGCCACTGGTGATAAAGCGGCGATTTCGGATCGTGCTGCTGCGCGATCCGCTGCACGAGCGCGGCCTCGGTCTGCGCGGGACGCTTCAGCAGCAATTGCAGATGGTCGAGCACCAGCGTGTCGTCGACCCGGCCGCGATCGTTCGCGGCGTTCGCTTCCGGCCGGACGTTGCCCGGCAGCGCGACGGTCGCGCGCTCGTCGATCGGCTGCGTGACGAGGCGCGGCGTCGATTGCGCGTGCGCGCCCGCGAACGCGCCGAGCAGGACGAGCAGCCCCGCCGCCTGCGCCGGCCATCCGGCTATGCGTTTCATGAACATGATTTCCCCCGTGCGAGAACAGGCCTTGACGACGACGGCCCGTCGCCGCCGGCGCGGGCGCCCGGCCGGGCGCCTCGCCGCCGCCGGCGAGCGGGCGCGCCGACGCGCGGCTATCGGGGGCGGACCCCGGCCATGCCGCGCGCGGCATCCCAAGGTGCCGCATGGAGCGTGCCACGCCCCGCCGATACGCGATTCGTGCGGTCGCGCCGTGCGATTTCGCCGCAAATCGTTTCATGCGCGAAACGCGCCGCACGGCCCGGCTGCAACCGGAAACGCCCGGGCCACGGGGCCGCCGACGCGGCCGCGCGGACCTCGGCGCGCGCCGTCGCGCGCGACCGGCCGCGCATTTCGCGCCGTCCGGCGCGCCTGCGCCTAAAACCGTCCCGGGGTGGCGTAAAATACGCGCTTTCCCTTGCCCTGAACCTTTATGACGCTCGCCTCCACGCCCGACATCATCGCCGAGCTGAAAGCCGGCCGGATGGTGATCCTGGTCGACGAAGAAGACCGCGAAAACGAGGGCGACCTCGTGCTCGCCGCCGAATTCGTGACGCCGGAAGCGATCAATTTCATGGCGCGCTACGGCCGGGGCCTGATCTGCCTGACGCTCACGCAGGAACGCTGCAAGCTGCTGAACCTGCCGCTCATGACCTACCGCAACGGCACCCAGTACGGCACCGCATTCACGGTCAGCATCGAGGCCGCCGAGGGCGTGACCACCGGCATCTCGGCCGCCGACCGCGCCCACACGATCGCCACGGCCGTCGCGCACGACGCGCGCGTCGATCACATCGTGCAGCCGGGCCACGTGTTCCCGATCATGGCGCAGCCGGGCGGCGTCCTGGTGCGCGCGGGCCACACCGAGGCCGGCTGCGATCTCACCGCGCTCGCGGGCCTCACGCCGGCCGCGGTGATCTGCGAGGTCATCAAGGACGACGGCACGATGGCGCGCCTGCCGGACCTGATGGAGTTCGCCCGCGAGCATGGCCTCAAGGTCGGCACGATCGCCGACCTGATCCACTATCGCAGCCGCACCGAATCGATCATCGAGCGCGTCGCGGAACGCACCATGCAGACCGCGCACGGCGCGTTCCGCGCGGTGCTGTACCGCGACCAGCCGAGCGGTTCGCCGCATATCGCGCTGGTGCGCGGCGCGCCGACGCCGGACCAGGAAACGCCGGTGCGCGTGCACGAGCCGCTGTCGGTGCTCGATCTGCTCGAAACCGGCGTGTCGACCCACTCCTGGACGCTCGACGCGGCGATGCGCGAGCTGGCCGCGCGCGAGCTGGGCGTGATCGTGCTGCTGAACTGCGGCGATACCAAGGAACATCTGATCGACGTCTTCAAGGCGTTCGATGAAGAGGAACGCGCGGCCGCGCTGAAGCGCCGGCCGGTCGATTTCAAGACTTTCGGCATCGGCGCGCAGATCCTGCGCGATGTCGGCGTCGGCAAGATGCAGGTGTTGTCGAACCCACGCAAGCTCGGCAGCATGTCGGGCTACGGCCTCGAGGTGACGGGCTTCGTACCGATGCCGGGCAGCGCGGCGGCGGTCTGCCCCGCCGCCTGATCCATTTCGCTCGGGACCGCGCACCCGCGCGGCCCCCTAACCGCTCATTCAAACTACGTACGGAACACACATGGAAATCGGACAATATCAACCGAACCTCGAAGGCGACGGCCTGCGCATCGGCATCGTGCAGTCGCGCTTCAACGAACCCGTCTGCAACGGCTTGGCGGATGCCTGCGTCGAGGAGCTGGAACGCCTCGGCGTGTCCGGCGAGGACGTGCTGCTGGTCACGGTGCCGGGCGCGCTCGAGATTCCCCTCGCGCTGCAAAAGCTCGCGGAAAGCAACCAGTTCGACGCGCTGATCGCGCTCGGCGCGGTGATCCGCGGCGAGACCTATCACTTCGAGCTGGTGTCGAACGAAAGCGGCGCGGGCATCACCCGCCTCGCGCTCGACTTCAACACGCCGATCGCGAACGCGGTGCTGACCACCGACACCGACGAGCAGGCAATTGCTCGCATGACCGAGAAGGGTCGTGACGCGGCGCGCGTGGCGGTCGAAATGGCTAACCTCACGATGACGCTCGACCAGCTCAGCGACGACGAAGAGGACGAAGACGAGGAAGACGAAGAGGAACGCGCATGAAGAAGAGCGCCCGCCGACAGTCGCGCGAACTGGCGACGCAAGGCCTTTACCAGTGGTTGCTGTCGAACGCGTCCTCGGGCGAAATCGATGCGCAGCTGCGCGGTGCGCAGGGGTACGACAAAGCCGACAAGACGCTGCTCGACACGATCCTGCACGGCGTGATCCGCGACCACGCGGAACTGGCCGAAGCGCTCACGCCGAGCCTCGACCGGCCGATCGAGCAGCTCTCGCCGGTCGAACGGGCGGTGCTGCTGATCGCCACCTTCGAACTGAAGCATCAGATCGAGACGCCGTACCGCGTCATCATCAACGAAGCCGTCGAACTCGCGAAGACGTTCGGCGGCTCGGACGGCTACAAGTACGTGAACGGCGTGCTCGACAAGCTGTCCGTCACGCTGCGTCCGGCCGAAATCCAGGCTCGCCGCGGCGCGTGAGTCTCCAGCGGGCGCCTCGGCGCCCGCTTTTTTTTCGCGTTCCGACGCATCGCCCCGTCTTCCGCCCGCACCCGCCATGAATACTGCTGCCGATCCGCTGCACCGGCTCGCCTCGCGCGTCGACGCGATCGAACCGTTCTATGTGATGGAAATCGTCAAGGAGGCCGCGCAGCTCGAACGCGCGGGCCGCGACCTGATCCACATGAGCATCGGCGAGCCCGATTTCACCGCGCCGGAGCCCGTGATCGAGGCGGCCGCCGCCGCGCTTCGGCAAGGCGTCACGCAATATACGAGCGCGCTCGGCATCGCGCCGCTGCGCGAAGCGATCGCCGCGCACTACGCGCGCGCCTACGGCCTCGCGATTGCGCCGGAACGGATCATCGTGACGGCCGGCGCGTCGGCGGCGCTGCTGCTCGCCTGCCTCGCGCTCGTCGGCCGCGACGACGAAGTGCTGATGCCCGATCCGTCCTACCCGTGCAACCGCCATTTCGTCGCGACGGCCGAAGGACGCGCGGTGCTCGTGCCGAGCGGCCCCGAGACCCGCTTCCAGCTGAGCGCGGACGACGTGCGGCGCCACTGGGGCGCGCGCACCCGCGGCGTGCTGCTCGCGTCGCCGTCGAATCCGACCGGCACCTCGCTCGCGCCCGACGAACTGAAACGGATCGTCGAGGCCGTGCGCGCGCGCGGCGGCTTCTCGATCGTCGACGAGATCTACCAGGGCCTCAGCTACGACGACGCGCCCGTATCGGCGCTGTCGTTCGGCGACGACGTGATCACCGTCAACAGCTTCTCGAAGTACTTCAGCATGACGGGCTGGCGGCTCGGCTGGCTGGTCGTGCCGCCGTCGCTGACCGACACCTTCGAGAAGCTCGCGCAGAACCTGTTCATCTGCCCGTCCGCGCTCGCGCAGCACGCGGCGCTCGCCTGCTTCGAGCCGCGCACGCTCGACATCTACGACGCGCGCCGGCTCGAATTCAAGCGCCGGCGCGACTTCATCGTGCCCGCACTCGAACGGCTCGGGTTCGGCGTGCCGGTGATGCCGGACGGGGCCTTCTATGTTTACGCGGATTGCAACGGCGTCGCCCATCCGGCGGCGGGCGACAGCGCCGCGCTGACCCGCGCGCTGCTGCACGACGCGGGCGTCGTGCTCGTGCCCGGCATGGACTTCGGCGTGGCCGCCCCGCGCCGCTACCTGCGGCTCTCGTATGCGACCGCGTACGCGCGGCTCGAGGAGGCGGTCGAACGGATCGGCGCGCAGTTCGGACGCTGATCGCGCCCGTCCCCGGAACGAAAAAAAGCGCCCGAGGGCGCTTTTTTCATGATGCGGCTCCGGTCCCGGGGCCCGCTCAGGTGCCGAGTTCCGACGAACCGCTGTCGCGCTTGGCCGTGTCGACGCTCGCGTCATCCTGCTGCGAGGTCTTCGGCGCCATCGCCTTGATCGCCATCGGATGAGCGCCGTCGAGCGTGGCCTGGATCCGCTTCTGGCCCCCCGTCGACACCGCCGCCGTGGTGACCACCGCCGTCGTCTGCGGCGACTGCGACGCGTAGATCGACACCTTGCGGCCGCGCGCGACATCGCGCAGGCGGTCGCGCTCGGCAACCACCTTCGCGCCGTAGCCGCCGTCGTCCGGCGAGGACGAGCCCACGTAGAGGCGCAGGCCGCCCGCGAGCGTACCGCCGCGCGCGATGCAATCCTTCAGCACGAGCGCGCCGACCTGGATATTGACGAGCGGCTGGAGCGCCGCGGTGGTGCCGCCGAAATACTCGAACTTGTCGGAGTGGACCTTCGACATCACCTGCATCAGCCCTTGCGCGCCGACGCCGCTTTCCGCATACGGATTGAAGCCCGATTCGATCGCCATCACGGCGAGCAGCAGCAGCGGATCGAGGCCGACATCGCGGCCGGTCTGAAACGCGGCCTTCACGAGCTGGCCGACCGGCTCCTGCGCGACGCGGTAGCGGCGCGCCAGGTAGGTGGCGACGAGCGCCTGCTCGCGATTGGAGGTCAGCACGCGGTCGTCGCGCGCATCGGCGGCGACCCGCTGGGTCGGGATCAGTTTGGCGAGCGAGACGGGCGAGGTGCCGCGCGCGGCGTCATCGCCGAACGCCGGGCCGCTGACCGCGCCGTCGTAGGTCGTGCGCGACGCTTCGACGCCGGACACGTCGTCCTGCTGGTCGGGATTCGCATTCGCGGGACCGAAGGCGGGCAACGGGTGGCCGGACAGCAGGCGGGCCGGGCCGGCCTGCACGGCGGCCGACACGATCGGCATCAGCCGGGCCGCGAGAGTGCCGCGCACGTTGGGCAGGAGCCACAACGCCAGCGCGATCACGACGGCGATGCCGCCGACCACGCTGAATAAATGGTGACTGACACGCGTCCCCCGGCGCAGCGCAGCGCGCAGAACCTGCGCGTGCCGCTCGTTGGGACGCCACGATAACCAAGCGTTCATTCAGATCTCCCATGAACATGACTCGTGCGGCTCGCTCAGCTCGAAGCGAGGCAGGAAGCACTGCCGCGGAATCAAGACACCGCGCGCCATGGCTGGGCGAAACGGTATCGGAGAAACGGTATAAGTACCGTTCGGGGGCCACGGCGGAAAACAGGCCGGCGCCTTCCAGGCGGGCGGACGCGCGGTGGCTCCCACGCAAAAAACCAGCGTCGACTGGGCGCTGGCTAGGACAACAAACAAGGCCGTCGGGTGCCGTGCAGGTATCGGCAGACGGTGACGCGAAGCGTCTGAAGGACCGGAGATTGGTGACTTTCCACAAGGGTCCTGCAACCAATGTGAGCGGATTCTAGCAGGGTTTTATAGATCGTCAACACTATAAAATTTCAAAGTCATAACAAAAAGTAATGATTTGTTACCCTTCAGAACGGAGACCCGCTTGCCGCCTGGCTCAGCCGCCGCTCGCCGATTTTTGAGGTTTCGATCGGCTCGGCGCGCGCTTGGGTAAAATCGGGCCCTCTGTTTCACGCGCGCTGCCGCCGGCCGCGCCCAACCCCGCCGCAACGCGCTTGCGGCCCGGATATTCTTCATGAAATACAAAGACTTGCGCGATTTCGTCGACGGCCTCGAAAGCCTGGGCGAGTTGCGCCGCGTGACCCAGCCCGTGTCGCCCGTGCTTGAAATGACTGAACTCTGCGACCGGGTGCTGCGCGCAGGCGGCCCCGCGCTGCTGTTCAATGCGCCGACCGGCTATCGCTTTCCGGTGCTCGGCAACCTGTTCGGCACGCCGCGCCGGGTCGCGCTCGGGATGGGCGTCGACGCCGGCGACGACGCCGCGCTCGCGTCGCTGCGCGACGTCGGCCGGCTGCTGTCGGCGCTCAAGGAGCCCGATCCGCCGAAGAGCCTGAAGGACGCCGGCAAGCTGCTGTCGCTCGCCAAGGCGGTGTGGGACATGGCGCCGAAAACGGTATCGTCGCCCGCGTGCCAGGAGATCGTCTGGGAAGGCAACGACGTCGACCTCGCGAAGCTGCCGATCCAGACCTGCTGGCCCGGCGACGCGGGGCCGCTCGTCACCTGGGGGCTCACGGTCACGCGCGGCCCGAACAAGCCGCGCCAGAATCTCGGCATCTACCGCCAGCAGGTGATCGGCCGCAACCGGCTGATCATGCGCTGGCTCGCCCATCGCGGCGGCGCGCTCGACTTTCGCGAGTTCACGCTGCGCCACCCGGGCGAGCCGTATCCGGTCGCGGTGGTGCTCGGCGCCGATCCGGCGACCATGCTCGGCGCGGTCACGCCGGTGCCCGACACGCTGTCCGAATATCAGTTCGCGGGGCTGCTGCGCGGCGGCCGCACCGAGCTTGCGCGCTGCCTGACGCCGGGCGTCGAGACGCTGCAGGTGCCCGCGCGCGCCGAGATCGTGCTCGAAGGCTTCATCCATCCGCAACAGGGCGAGCCCGACGCCGCGCCGGCCGGCGCGCCGCCGCGTCCGACGGGCGCGAGCGCGCGCTACGAGCACGCGCTCGAAGGGCCCTATGGCGACCACACCGGCTATTACAACGAGCAGGAGTGGTTCCCGGTGTTCACCGTCGAGCGCATCACGATGCGCCGCGACGCGCTCTACCACTCGACCTACACCGGCAAGCCGCCCGACGAGCCGGCCGTGCTCGGCGTCGCGCTGAACGAGGTGTTCGTGCCGCTGCTGCAGAAGCAGTTCACCGAGATCACCGATTTCTACCTGCCGCCCGAGGGCTGCAGCTATCGCATGGCGATCGTGCAGATGAAGAAGAGCTACGCGGGCCACGCCAAGCGCGTGATGCTCGGCGTATGGAGCTTCCTGCGGCAGTTCATGTATACGAAGTTCATCGTGGTCGTCGACGAGGACGTCGACGTGCGCGACTGGAAGGAAGTGATCTGGGCGATCACGACGCGCGTCGACCCCGTGCGCGACACCGTGATGGTCGAGAACACCCCGATCGACTACCTCGATTTCGCCTCGCCCGTCGCCGGCCTCGGCTCGAAGATGGGCATCGACGCCACCAACAAGTGGCCGGGCGAGACCCAGCGCGAATGGGGCCGGCCGATCGAGATGGACGCCGCCGTCAAGGCGCGCGTCGACCGGCTGTGGACCGAGCTCGGTCTGTCCTGAAATCCGGCGGCGAGCGCGCCGCCCCTCGCTACACCCGCAGATGAACATGCTACCCGCGTCGATGTTGTCGGATGGATTCTTCCTGTCGCTTTCGCTGTGCCTCGATATCGGCCTCGTGAACGTGGCGATGCTGTCGCTCACGCTGTCGCACGGCTTCCGGCCCGGCTTCTGGCTGGGCCTCGGCTCCTGCGTCGGCGATCTGGTCTACGCGGCGCTCGCGCTCGCCGGGATGGCGGTGCTGCTGCGGTTCGACACGGTGCGCTGGGTGGTCTGGCTCGGCGGCGGCGCAATCCTGCTGTTCCTGACCTGGAAGATGGCGCGCGAGGCGCTGCGCCCCGCCGCCGCGCCGGCCGGCGACGATGCGGAAGCCGCCGCCGCCGCGCGGGCGGGCACCTGGCGCAGCTTCGGGCGCGGCATGCTGCTCGCGATGTCGTCGCCGTCCGCGATCCTGTGGTTCGCGGCGGTCGGCGGCGCGCTGATCGCGAAGAGCGGCGCGACCACGCCGCTCACCGCGTCGGTGTTCCTGTCGGGCTTCTTTCTCGGCGGCCTCGCCTGGACGCTGTTCCTGTGCACGCTCGCGAGCCACGGCCGCAGGCGCGCCGGCGCGGGGCTGATGCGGGCCTGCCACGTCGTCTCCGCGATGCTGTTCGCGTATTTCTCCTACAGCGTGATCGTCGGCGGCTATCGGGACCTGATCCTGAACGCCGCCGCTTGAGCCGCGCGCGGCCCTGCCGCGCTCAGCCGCGCAGGAACTCGCCGTAGCGCGCGAGATCGACGTTCCCGCCGCTCACCAGCACGCCGACCCGTTTGCCCGCCACCGGCAGCACGCCGTCGAGCGCGGCAGCCGCCGCGAGGCAGCCGGTCGGCTCGACCACCATCTTCATCCGCTCGGCGAAGAAGCGCATCGTGTCGACCAGTTGCGCGTCGCTGACCGTCCCGATCCCCTTCACATGGCGCTGAATGATCGGGAAGTTGTACGCGCCGAGGTGGGTCGACGCCGCGCCGTCCGCGATCGTGCGCGGCGTGGCGATATGCACGACCTCGCCGCGCGCGAGCGATTGCTGGCCGTCGTTGCCCGCCTCCGGCTCGACCCCGAACACCTCGCACGCCGGGGCGAGCGCCGCCGCCGACAGCGCGCTGCCCGCAAGCAGCCCGCCGCCGCCCAGGCACACGACCAGCATGTCGAGCGGCCCGACCTCTTCGAACAATTCCTTCGCCGCCGTGCCCTGCCCCGCGATCACGTGCGGATGGTCATAGGGCGGGATCAGCGTCATGCCGCGCGCCTGCGCAAGCCGAGCGCCGATTTCCTCGCGATTTTCCTGGTAGCGGTCATAGGTGACGACTTCGCCGCCGTAGCCCCGGGTGGCCGCGACCTTCGCGGCCGGCGCGTCGTGCGGCATCACGATCGTCGCGTGGATGCCGGCGAGCCGCGCGGCGAGCGCGATCGCCTGCGCGTGATTGCCCGACGAATAGGTGAGCACCCCCGCGCGGCGCTGCTCGGCGTCGAAATGCGAGATCGCGTTGTACGCGCCGCGGAACTTGAACGCGCCCATCCGCTGGAAGTTCTCGCACTTGAAGAACAGCGACGCGCCGGTGCGCGCGTCGGCCGTGCGCGAGGTCAGGACCGGCGTGCGATGCGCGGCGCCCTCGAGGCGCGCGGCGGCGTCGACGACATCGTCATAGGTGGGTGCGGGAAGGGAAGCGGAAGCAGACATGGCGGGCAGCAGGCAAGGAGTGGGACACGCGGCCATTGTCCCAGCTTCACCCGCCATGCGCATCCGCGGTAAACGACAAACGGCGCGCCCGGCCTCGCCGGAACGCGCCGTCGCGCGCGGCCGCCGGGCCGCGCGCCAACCTCAACGCCGCCAGTACGGATGGCCGTAGTAGCCGCGGTGCCAGTACGGGCGACCGTAATAGCCGTGGCCATAGTAGCCGCCGACCACGACGGCGGGCGGCGCGTAGTAGGCGGGCGCCGGCGCATAGTAGACGGGCGGCGGCGGCGCGTAATAGACGGGCGGCGGCGCCGCATAGACCGGATAGGCGGGCGCGACCGGCAGACCAATGCCGATCCCGACCGACACGTGCGCCTGCGCGGCGCCCACGACCCCGAGACCCAACGCGGCGGCGGCAATGAACGGAATGAGCTTTTTCACTTCGGTTCTCCTGGCGGCGCGGCCGGAATGGCGCACCACATCACAGCAGCTGATTGCAGACTGTATGGCTGCAATGTAGCGAAAACCCGTATGACGATCCATGCCCATTTGTTGCAAATTGCAAGTCCTCCGGACCCCGCCGGCGCGCCCCGCCGCCGCACCGGATCCCGCGTCGGCGTGCTGTTCCGGCCACCTCGCGAAACGCTTACGTACCGATCGGTCACCCTTACCGATTTCCACGAGGCGCGCACGCCGCGCACCGTAATGAACGATTACAAATTTGAGACAAGACGTCGCACCGGACACCCTGCCGCAGCCCGGCAGCGGCCGCGCGGAATACGCGATACTGACGACTTTCGCCACCTTTCGACGAGCCTCCGATGACCCTCCCCGCCTCTCCCCGCCTCGGTTTCATCGGCGCGGGCCGCCTCGCGCGCTGCGTCGCGCGCCGTTTCGCGCGGGCCGGCTACGCCGTCAGCGCGGTCGCGAGCCGGGCGCCGGCGTCCGCGCAGGCGCTCGCCGCGCAGATCTCGGCGGAGTCGGGCGCGGCGTGCGCGGCGCTCGACACGCCGCAGGCGGTGGTCGACGCCGCCGACCTGATTTTCCTGACCGTGCCCGACGACGCGCTCGGCGCGCTCGCCGCGCAGCTGCGCTTCGATCCGGCGCGCGCGGCGGGACAGGCGCTCGTTCATTGCAGCGGCGCGTCGAGCGTCGCGCTGCTCGACCCGGCGCGCGACCAGGGCGCGGCGACGGGCGGGTTTCATCCGCTGTACCTGTTCGGCGGCGGGGACGCCGACCTGACGCGCATCGACGGCTGCTCGGTGACGATCGAGGCCGACGGCGCGCTGAAGGAACACCTGACCGCGCTCGCCGGCGCGCTCGGCTGCCATCCCCTGTCGATCCCGGCGGGCGGCCGGATGCTGTACCACGCGGCCGCGCACTACGCGGCGAGCTTCGCGCTGTGCGGCCTGTCCGAATGCGTCGAGCTGTGGCGCACGCTCGGCTTCGCCGAGGACGACGCGCTGCGCGCGCTGCTGCCGATGCTCGCGGGCACGATCGAGACCGCGCGCGACAAGGGCCTCGCGAATGCGCTCGCCGGCCCGGTGTCGCGCGGCGACGCCGGCATCGTCGAGCAGCAGCTCGCGCTGCTCGATGCGCGCGGCGGCGACCACGCCACGCTCTATGCGCTGCTGACCCGTCGCGCGATCGCGCTCGCGAAGCGCCGCGCGACGCCGCCCGCCGCGCTCGACGCCCTCGAACGCACGGTGGAAGACGCGCTCGCGCAGGCCCGGCCGGCGGGGTTCCCCGCCCGGGAAAAGCCGTGATAATGTGACGCCCGGTGTGCCGCCGCGTCGCGCGGCGGTCTCCCGCTACCTGATTGCATAAAAAGGATTCCAACGATGTTCGGCGAGATCGCCCGCTTTCTGCTCAATACCGTCTTCACGTTGTTCGGGGCCGCCCTGATCCTGCGCGTCTGGATGCAGGCCGTGCGCGTGCCGCCGTACAACCCCGTCACTCAGGCCGTGTTGCAGGCGACCAACTGGCTCGTGCTGCCGCTGCGCCGCATCATTCCAGGCGTGAGCGGCATCGATTGGGCGAGCGTCGTCGCGGCGCTCGCGACCGCCTTCGTCTATGTGGTGCTGATGGTGTCGATGTCGGGCGTCGACGTGATGGCGATGGCGCCCACCCTCGTCATCGTCGCGCTCCTGACCTTCGCGAAGTGGACGCTCCAGCTCGTGTTCTGGATGACGATCCTGATGGCCTTCCTGTCCTGGCTCAACCCGCGCTCGCCCGCGATGGCGATCCTCTACCAGCTGACCGCGCCGTTCCTGAACCCGCTGCGCCGCGTGCTGCCGCAGCTGGGCGGCATCGATCTGTCGCCGATCCTGCTGTTCGTGATCGTCCAGGTGCTGATCATGATCGTCACGCGCGCCGCCGTGTCGATGACGCTGTTCGGGATCTGAAGCCCCGCCCGGGGCCGCGCCGCTAACCCGCCGCGGGCGGCGGCGCATCGCCCAGGGTGTCGATCACGCCGAAGCGCGCGGGGATCAGCGTGTAGCACAGCCGCAGTTTCTCGCGCGACACCGCATCGATCAGGCGCGCCGCCTCGTCCTCGCTGACGACGAATTCCACCTCCACGGTCAGCGACCCCTGCAGCTCGAAGAAGCGGTCCGCGTGCAGCACGTGATGCTGGCCGAAGCCCGCCATCGCGCGAAACGCCGAGCCGCCCGCCACGCCCATCCCGCTCGCGGTCTCGAGCAGCCATTCCCACAGCGGCTTCCAGTGCAGGCGATGATGCTCATGCACGTAGAAGCGCAACAAGATCCTGTCCATGCGTACCTCCCCGCCTGGGGCCCGCTCAGCCGGCGACCAGCCACGCGCGGGCGGTCCACATCCCGAGCCCCGTCAAGACGAACGATCCTATTAAGTGTAGGACGGCCACCGTCATCGCCCAGCCGTATTGCCCCTCCATCACGTGCGTGACGACCTCGGCCGAATAGGTCGAGAAGGTCGTCAGCCCGCCCATGAAGCCGGTGATCACGAACAGGCGCCATTCGGGCGCGAGCCCCGCCCTGGCGGTAAACACGACCGCCGCGATGCCGATCAGGTAGCCGCCGATCAGGTTCGAGGCGAGCGTGCCGAGCGGCACCTCGGGCAGCACCGCGTTCAGGCCGATGCTCAGGAACCAGCGGAGCAGCGCGCCGAGCCCGGCGCCGATGAAAATCGCGAGAATGGAGTAGATCAAGACGAACCCTTCCGAATGAGGACGGCGGCCCAGCGCGGCCGCGCGGCGGATCGGGATCTACTTTATGCGCAGCCGCGCCCGGTTCGCAAGCGCGCGGCCGGGCGCGGCGCGCTCACGGCTATGCGTCGTCCGCCCCGGCCGCTTCGGCGCACGCCGCGGGTTCGACGCCCGCCCGGCCCGGGAACGCCCGGAAATCGCGCCGCAACAGGCCGAACTCGACCAGGTCGTGATATCTGCCGCCCCAGAAGCCCGCCTCCCGCGTATAGCCCTCGCGCGTGAAACCGAATGCGGACAGCACGCGGATCGACGCCGCGTTGCCCGGATGCACCGACGCATCGATGCGATTGAGCGCCATCTCGTCGAAGCCGTACGCGAATACGGCCGTCAGCGCTTCGCGCATGTAGCCGCGCCCCTGTTCGGACGCAGCCAGCTCGTAGCCCGTCGTGCAGCGTCGCCAGCCGCGATTCCACTTGAACAGGCCGCAGGTGCCGATGAGCGCCTGGTCCTCGCGCCGGACGATCCCCCAGCGCGTGCCCGGGTTCGGCATCCTGCGCCAGCCCGCATAGAGTTCGACGAGCCGCGCCGCGTCGTCGGGCGTGGCAACCGGATCGGCGCCGTACCAGCGCATGTGCGCCGCATCCGCGTGGATCGCGAGCAGCGCGGGCGCGTCGTCGGGGCGCAGCTCCCGCAGGAGCAGCCGTTCGGTGTGCAGTTGGGGAAACACGATGGTCCGGGTGCTCCGCGACAAACAAACGAGTCGCACAGCATACCGGCCCCCAAAAGCCCGCGCCATGCGCGGCGTCATCGCCGCGCCGCTTTACAGCCGCCCCGTCTCTGCTCTATCGTCATGCGATGCCCTGACGCGCCGCCCTTTTCACGGCGCGCGGCCGCCCCTCTCGCCCACTCCGCGCCCCATGCCGCATTTCAGCGTTGCCCGTCGCAATAATCCGATGTCGCCTTTGGGTGACAGGAACGCGTTCGGCCGCTGACAAGCCCCCCTGCTCCACACCAAAGGCACTCGATCCCGAGTGCCTTTTTTATTTCCGCGTCACTTTCATCCCACGAGGCCCTCATGCCGATCACCGTCCACGAAGCCCCCGCCCATCTCGGGCAAATCGTCAGCCTGTATCTGACGCTCGATACCTTGCGCGACCAGAAGCACCTGCAGTTCCTGCTCGCCCACGATGCCGGCGGCCCGCTGCAGCTCGTGGTCGACAAGGCCGCGCGCGCCTGCCACGCCGACATCCGCCACTGGCTCGCGGGCACCACGTTCCGCGCGACGGGCGAGCTGGTCGCCGCACCGCAAAGCAAGACCGCCGGCCTCGAGCTGCGCGTTCACGACGTGGCAGCGTTCTCGCTCGCGCAGGCGCGGCCGATCGGCCCGGGCAGCAGCCTCGACCTGCGCCTCACGCACCGGGTCGTCGACCTCAAGGCGCCGAAGTGGCTGTGCATGCTGCGGCTGCGCAGCGCGTTCGAGACGGCCTGCCGCGACTTCGCGCTCGCGCGCGGCTGCACCGAGATCCACACGCCGAAGTTGATGGGCCAGGCGAGCGAAAGCGGCGCGCAGGTATTCCGGGTCGCGTATTTCGAACGCACCGCCTATCTCGCGCAATCGCCGCAGTTCTACAAGCAGATGGCGATCGCGGCCGGGCTCGCGGGCGTGTTCGAGATCGGCCCGGTGTTCCGCGCGGAGGACAGCCGCAGCAGCCGGCACCTGACCGAATTCACCGGGCTCGACGTCGAGCTTGCCTGGGTGTTCGACGTACGCGAGGTGATGGCCTTCGAGGAAGCGATGCTGCGGCATGCATTCGCACGCCTCGCGCCGTTCGCGGCCGAGGTGCGTGAGCATTTCGACATCGCGCTGCCGCCGGCGCCGAGCGTCACGCACCTGTCGCTCGCCGACGCCAAAGCGCTGCTCGCGCAGCACGGCATGCCGCTCGCCGCGGACGACGACCTGCCGGACGAGGGCGAACGCCTGCTCCACGCGCTGCTCGGACACGACCTGATCTTCATCCACGACTACCCGCTCGCGAAACGGCCGTTCTATCACCTGCGCGATCGCACGCACGGCACGACCCACAGCTTCGACCTGCTGTTCCGGGGGCTGGAAATCACCACGGGCGCGCTGCGCGAGCATCGCTACGAGAGGGTGCGCGCGCAGGCGATCGACAAGGGCATCGATCCGGAGACGCTCGCGTCCTACCTCGACACCTTCCGCTACGGCTGCCCGCCGCACGGCGGGTTCGGGCTCGGCGTCGAACGCGTGATCGCGAAGCTGCTCGGGCTCGCGAGCGTCAAGGAAGCCGCGTTCGTGCCGCGCGATCCGGAGCGGCTGACGCCATGACGCACCGCGCCGCCGCTCAGAACGCGGGCGCAGCGGCCGCTTGCCGGGGTTCGCACACGAACTGTCCCGGCGTGATGCCGAAGCTGCGCTTGAAGTGCCGCACCAGGTGGCTCTGGTCGAAGAACCCGACCGTGATCGCGACATCGGTCAATGGGCAGCCGCTGGAAATCAGCGCCTTGGATTTGGCGAGACGCACCTGGTTGAGGTAGGCGTGCGGCGTCAGCCCGGTCTGCTTGCGGAACGCACGCAGCACCTGGAACGCCGACATGCCGGCGAGCGACGCGAGGTCGCCCAGTTGTACGTCGGCCGCGTAATGCGCGTGGATGTAGTCCTTGATCTTGCCGATGACCGGCTCCGCGCGGCCGCAACGCGGCAGGCGCGCCTTGAGGTCGCCGTGGCGCAGGATCGCGCCCGCCATCAGGTCGAGCAGGCCCGTTTCCAGCGCCAGCGCCGCCGCGCCCGGCTGCGCGGCGCGATGGAAGTCGAGCGCGCGGCCGACCAGCGCGGCGTCGGCGACATTGCTCGCGGAGAAATACGCGGGCCGGTTCGACTCCGTGATCTGAAGCCGCAATCGTTCCAGCGCCTCGGGCTTCAGGTACAGCGCGCGATACTGCCACTGCCCGCCTTCGGCCACGCCGCCGTGGTGCGGCTCGTCCGGATTGAACAGGATCAGCGTGTCGCCCGTCGCGACGTGCTCGCGACCGTTGGTCGTGAAGTAACCCGCGCCGCCCTCCGTCATGCCGATCACCAGTTCCTCGTGCACGTGCGGCGCGAACGTCAGCGTCGCATAGCGCGCGTGCAGGAATTCGACGCCCGGCAGCGTCGGCAGCGTCCAGAACGCCGAAAGATTGCGTGGATCGCGTCGTGCCATGGCTTCGGTCCCTCGCGCTGCGCGCGCCTGGTCTGTCGTGATGAAGCGGCGTCATGTGAAGCGCGTGCGCGCCGCGCGCCACAGGCCGGCGAGCACGAGCGCCATCCCGAGCGCCTGCGGCGCGGGCGGCAGCGTGTTCCGGTAGAGGCATGCGTAGGCGATGCCAAACAGGGTTTCGAGCACGATCAACTGACCCACGAGGCTCATCGGCAGCAGGCTCGATGCGCGGTTGAAACAGATCGTGGCGAGCCACGACCCGCCCACGCCCAGCACCAGCGTCACGGCCGCGAACAGCGCGGGACTCTGGGCCGGCGTCTGGGCCGTGCGCCAGACGCCCGCGCCGGTCGCGAGCGCCTGCCACGCGGCCAGCACGAGCGCGAGCGCGAAGGTCGCCACGCCGATCGCGCAGGACCAGTGCGCACCGGACACCGACGGATGCGCGCGCAGGAAGCGCGCATTCGACAGCGCATACGCCGTCCAGATGACGACCGTCGCCGCCGCCGCGGCCACACCCGGCCACGACAGCCGCGCGTCGCGCACGAGCCCGCCGCGCTGGACCACGAGCACCAGCGCGAGCCCGAGCGTGACCAGCGCGAGCGGCACGGCGAGCCGCCGCCAGGCCGCCGCGGACAGCGCGCGGCCGCCCGCGACCGACACGCAGATCGGCAGCAGCCCGATGATCGGGATCACGACCTCCGCGCCCGTGTCCTGCACGCCGAAGCTGACCAGGAGCGAGAACAGGATGTTGCCGGCCAACCCGTACGCGGCGGCGCGCGCCCACCCCGCGAGCCCGAGCGGCTGCGCGCGATAGCGCACGAGCAGCAGCGCGAGGGAGACCAGCCCATAGAAGAAGAACCGGCCGAAGGTGATCGCGAGCGGCGTGTACGCGTTCAGCACGAGCGGCGCGACGAACGAGACGCCCCACAGCGCGGTGGCGGCAACCATCAGCAGGACCGCGCCCGGCAACGACGACGGCCGCGCCTCACGCAACTCGGTGGCGTTCATGGAATCTCCGGTAAGCCCGCTCCGGCCGGTGGGCGCGCGCTCGATGCGGCCGGGCCGCTAGGCCGACGCCTCGCTCGAAACCGCGGAGACGAGCCGCCCGTGCGCATCGACGGGCTTCCACTCCTCCTCGAATTCCCGATTGCCGTTCGTTTTCATTATGCCCGGCAGGAATGCCTTCTGCGAACCGCCATGCGGATTCGAGATGTCGCCGTTCCAGCGGTCGTCGAGCGGCTCGTGCGCGAGCTGGTAGCGCGTGTCCGAGGTCAGCCGGCAGCGCCGCCGCGGCGACACGTTGTCGAGCGAGCCGTGCACGAGCCGCGTATCGAACACGATCACGTCACCCGCCTCGAACGGGCTCGTGAGCCAGCGGCCGCCCAGCGCATCCTGCAGCGCGAACGGATCCTCGCCGAGCCAGCCGATCTTGTCGCGATCGGCGTCGGCGGACCAGTACGCGTCGAGCGTGGTCGCGCGGTGGCTGCGCTCCAGCACGATCAGCGGCCCCTCGTCGAGCGACACCGCGCCGAGCGGAATCCATGCCGACCACAGGTTCTTCGTGCCGCGCCCGATGTACACGATGTCCGAGTGGATGCCGGTGCCCTCGCCCGGGCGGACGAAGCGCGGCCATTTGAAATCGAAGGTCGCCACCGCGCCGCCGAGAAAGCGCGCGAAGAAACCGAGCAGCGCCGGATGAGACACGACGTCGTTGTAGGCCTTCCCCGAGCGGATGCTCTCGGTGAACGCGAGCAGGTTCACCTGATCGATGAACGACGGCGTCTGCTGGATCGACTCCATCACGTCGTGGCCGTTCGAGTCGATCTCGCCCACGATCGCGTACTTGAGCAGGATCTCGCGCCGCGCGTCGAGCACCACCTGCGGATCCACGAGCCCGCGAAACAGCAGGTAGCCCTCGTCGCGCATCCGCTGATGCTGCGCGGACACATCGTCGAGGATGCCGTTCGACGCGTGCAGCGCGCCGACCCGCGCCGAACCGGTATCCAGCGTCTTGCCACGAAAGATCAGTTCCATAGTCTCCTCAGCCAGAAGATGTCGAAAGCCGCTCGCGGACAGCCGCAGCGGACCGCGCGGCGTGGTGCGGCGGATGCCGCACGAGATGTGTCGAGCCCCGGGGATCGACGCAGGCGTCGAGGTGGTCGACGAGGCTCCCCCAGACGTCGATATAGCCGACCGGCCAGCCGGGCGCGCCGGCGATCACGTCGTCGCGCCGCGTGAACGCCGCGTTCGCCCAGTCCGAGCGCGGCCGCCGGTGATGCAGGTCGTGCTGCGACTGGTCGCCCGGCAACACCAGCAGCCGGTGCGGCAGATGCACGAACAGCACCCGCGCCCACCACATGAGCCAGCGCGCGACGCCCGCGCGCGGACCCGGCGCCGGATCGCCGCAGAAACGCCCGACGCAGACCCGCGCGATCGCCTCGCGCCCGGCCAGCGACGCCACGTCGTCCCACAGATGCTCCGAGTGATAATTGATCAGCGATGCGATCTGGAACAGCAGCACTGCCGGCACGACCCACGCGACCCACCACGCGAGCCAGCCGTGGTAATGCGTGAGCGCGACAACGAGCGCGGCGAGATACGCGAGCGTCGCGACGACGCGAAGCGGCGGGCCGGACAGGTTCGCGGCAAGGCGCGCGCCCAGGTAGCGCAGGTGGAAGCGCGGCGACAGGCAGGTCCGCGCGATGTAGCGCCGGAATGCCGCCCGCGACATCCCGCGGCGAAACCCCGTCGAGACCAGGAACACCACGTCGGGATCGCTGTCGAGACGCGGCACCGCGTGATGCTTCAGGTGTTCGCGCCGGAACAGGCCTAGCGGCGCCGCCAACAGCAGCGTCGACACGCACTCGCCCACCAGCACGTCGAGCCGGTGCACGCGCGAGTACGTATCGTGGGCGCAATAGTGCTCGGTCACCGTGTACAGGTCGCGCATCCCGTTGACGGTCAACAGCCAGGCCGGCACGAGCCCGAGATACGCGACGCCGCCGGCGCGCAGGCACGCGGCGCTCAAGCCCAGCCCCGCGAGCAGGATCGCGACGGCGGCGACCGTGCGGGTGAACGCGTTCCAGCGGAACAACGGCGTCTCGTCGAACAGCGGCATGCCCGTCAGCCAGGTCAGGAACGGCTGCAACACCCTGGGCAGACTCCGCATGCTTTCCCTCGGGCTCGCCAGCACCGCGGCAGGCACGGCCTCCCGCGGCCAAGGCGCAGCCATCCGCCTCTTGCGCAACCGATCCATGAACGGCCTCCGTCGTCGTGCGCTCAAGCCGCGATCCGCGCGTCCTCCCGATAGCCCGGATGCCCGGACTGAAGCAGCGACGCATCCAGCAGGTCCCACATGCTCGCGAGCGCATCGAGGAAATCCTGCGCCCCCTCGACGACGAGCGCCGCGTGCGGACCGTCGAGCGCCACCGCGACCGCCTCGCGCGCATTGCGTTCGTGCTGCTCCTCCGCGCCGACTTCGCCCCAGTGTTCGAGCAGGTAGTGCATCTCGGGCACGTCGAGATCGGTGCGGTACAGGCCGCTGTCGACCAGGCAGTGCTTTTCGCCGGGGATCAGCTGGCGATTCGAGATCATCTCGAGCGCGAGCGCGACGCCGAGATTGCGATAGGTGGAGGCGAGATCCGTCTGCTTGCGGCCGTCGAACACGGCCATCGCGCGGCGCACCTGACTCGTCAGGCCGCTGGCGTGGTCGTAGCCCGGCAGGCTGCCGAGCAGGCGATCGGAATACGCCTTGAGCCCCTGTTCCACCGCGTGCTGGTCGTACAGGTCCGCGAAGATCGCGTCGCCGGCCGCCTGGTTCACGATGTAACCCGCCATCGTCGCCAGCTCGGGGCCGTGGCCGCCCTCGCTCTCGACGATCTCCTGCATCAGCGTGCTCTGCTGGGGCAAGCCGTGTTCGTGCAGCGCGTCGGGGAAGTTCCAGCCCGGACGGGTCGCCGAACAGAAGTTCTGGATCTGATGGAACAGCGCGCCGACCACCTCGGGCGCGGGATCCGCTTTCGCCCAGTTGAGGAAGACCGGGTGGGTGTAGCAACGGTGGCTCTTGATGCTGCTGACCAGGCTATCGACGTTGACTGACATCATCAGCTCCTGTGCTGTGGGAAAGAACTTCTGGTTGGAACGGCCCTCGGATCACGCTCGGACGACCACGCGGCCGCGCGGTCGGTTTTTTGGCGCTGCCTTGCAGAACGACGGCCGGGCGCTTTCGTGACGCCCGGTGAACCGGAACAAGTACCTTGACAGCGAAAACTGAAACACCCATCTTCATTAATTCTTAAAATAGAATCGATTTCCCGCGACGCATCCAGTTTTATGCGCATCAAAAACGACGTATTGGATGAAATTGCACAAAATCGAAATAATGGCGTAAGGCGTCCGCCTATCAATTGAGCATCGATAAGCAACCCGATGAATTGAATCTTTTTAATCAACAAAACATGTGATTGACATGCGGCGTGGTTCGGCCGCACAAGCACGCACCAGAAGGGGGAGGCAGTGACGTCATCGGGTTGGTCCGGGGAGCTGTGGCTTGCGAAGGATTTCGCGCTGATCGACGGCGCGGCCGGCGCGACCTCGATGCATGCGCATTACGCGCACCAGGTGCTGCTGTCGCCCGGCGGCGACGTCACGGTGGAATGCGATGGCGAAACCGTGCGCGGCGCGCGCGTGCTGATCCCGTCGATGCAGCGGCATCGGATCGTCGATGCGCCCGCGCGGCTCTTCACGCTTTACGCGGAGCCGCTCGC
Organism: Burkholderia sp. GW821-FHT14F03; assembly: GCF_058803765.1. NCBI lineage: Bacteria > Pseudomonadati > Pseudomonadota > Betaproteobacteria > Burkholderiales > Burkholderiaceae > Burkholderia > Burkholderia sp. GW821-FHT14F03. The sequence continues at coordinate 6,874 of NZ_JBXAPG010000038.1, read as the reverse complement.
GATGTCGGCCGATGCGCTGCTCGACGCCGCGCGTCATGGCGCACCGTCGCTCGACGCACTCGCCGAGGCGCTCGCGCAGCGGCGGCGGCCCCTGCCCGACGATCCACGCGTCGCGCGGGCGCTCGCGCTGCTCGATGCGCCGTCGCCGGACTCCCTGTCCGCGCACACGCTCGCAACCGCCGCGCATGTGTCGGTCAGCCAGCTCGAACGGCTGTTCGGATCGCGCGTGGGGCTGCCGATCCGGCAACTGGTGCGCTGGCGACGGCTGTGCGTCGCGCTCGAACGGGCGCTCGGCGGCCAGACGTTGACGGCGGCCGCGCATGAGGCGGGCTTCGCCGATTCCGCCCATTTCTCGCGCACGATGCGCGCACTGTTCGGCGTGCGGGCCGATGCATCGTTGCGCGCGATGCGGATCCGCAGCCTGCGCTAGAGACGCCGCGGCAACCCCGGCGGCGCGGCCGGAACCGGCGATGCGCGTTCGGGCCGGAACGGTTCGAGCAACTGGCGCAGATACGCGTCGGGATAGTCGGGCCGGGTGCCGATGCCGAGGTCGCGGCTGCCGATCCGATAGTCGCCGTCGACATAGGTGCCGAGCAGCCGGTCCCACACCGTCAGGAACAGGCCGAAATTGACGTCGCCCGCGTCGCCGTACTTCATGTGATGGAAGCGGTGCGCATGCGCCCACGCAAAGACATGACGCAGCGGACCGGGCCGCATGTCCACGTTCGAATGCTGGAGCAGCAGTTGAATCGAGATGGCGAAGGCCAGCACCGCCGCGATCGACACGGGCATGCCGGTCAGGAGCAGCGGCGCGGTACCGGCGACGGCTTCCAGCGCCTGGTGCAGCGGGTGCTTCATCAGGCCGTTGAAGCCGTACATCCGTGTGACGCTGTGATGAACAGCATGCAGGCGCCAGAGGAAAGGCACGCGATGGCTCAGGTAATGCGCGAGCGTGATGCCGATGTCGGCTGTGACGATCGCGAGCATGAGTTGCGCGACCCAGGGCCAATGCTGCGGCCAAAGACCGGGAAACGGCGCGAACCGTGTGACGAGCGGCACCACGCACACGCCGAGCGCGTTGAGCGCTTCGTTCACGAGACCGTGCGCCATGTCGCGGGCCGTATCGGCGCGCGACCGGTTCCATTCGAGATCGTAGGCAAACCGGGATTCGCAGCAGAACGACAGCGCGAGCGCGACGGCGAACAACGCGATCAGCATCCAGGGCGGCGCGTGGCGGACATGGATCAGCCATACCGCGGCGCTGATCGTGCCGATGAAGAAAACAGGAGCGTAGAAGGTTCTGACGAGGAACTGCATGGACGGACTCCGCGGGTTGGACGAGCGAAGTGTTCCGTGCGGCGGCGCGGCGGGCTTGAACAAACGGCGCAAGTTGCGGGTTGCGGCGCGATGCATGAGGCCGTCGGCGCTTGCATGTTCGACACGCGCCATGTCAGCCGTGAACGGACAGGCTTGGCCTGCCAACCCGGACGGCCCTTACCGACCTCGACAACGCGCATGGTTCGCGGGAAACGAGGCCGCATGCAAGGTCGATGACGGCGGAGGCCTTGCCCGCGCACCGTGGATCGGAATCGTGGGATCCCGCTCACCTGAGCCTGACGAATCTCACCGAAATTTCATCCAGATACCTAAATATTGGCGACCTCGCCGCAAAACAACAGCCAGGTGCGAGGAGCCGGACCCAGGCGCGCTCTGCTCGATCGGCGTCGCACGCAAACCTGGCCGATCGGTGTCGGCTCGAACGCCTCTGGATGTCGTGCCACGTTCATCCGGCGGTGCTCGCCCGAACGTGGCACGATGACGACGGCAAGCACACGACGAGGTCCGTGCTTCGGACGAAAGCGCTTGACGCCCCCCTTGACGAAGCGTACTGTGGCTCGCGAAGTATTCAAGAAGTGTGATTGCTGCTCACCATCGGCCGCGGCCTGCGGTATTCGTTGTCCTCTCCCTCCTTGAGACTTTTTCCGTGTCCTTTCGGGGCGCATATACTCGCCAATTTTCAGGAGATCTACATGGATACCGGCACCGTCAAATGGTTCAACGACAGCAAGGGTTTTGGCTTCATCACGCCCGACAACGGCAAGGAAGACTTGTTCGCGCACTTCTCGGAGATTCGCGGCGACGGCTTCAAGACGCTCGCCGAAGGCCAAAAAGTCAGCTTCGAGACGAAGCAAGGTCCCAAGGGCCTGCAGGCGTCGAACATCACGCCGCTGTAACCCGCCTTAGTACCCAGCCCTGACCGCTGGCGCGCGCATCATGCGCGCGCCAGGATCACGCCCCGCCACCGCGGATATCCGATACCCCGCCCGGGGCGGGCATGATACGACCGCACCTTCCAGGCGTTGCATGCGTCCTTGCCGGCGCGCCCACTCGGCGTGTACCGAGCCGTGCGCGTATTCGATTTTGGAACTGGACGGCGTCGTCGGGAACTGGACGGCGTCGTCGACGAAGCGCTGCAGGACAACAGGTTTCGCGTGACGCCGGGAAACGGCGTGGTAGTCGCCCCATACGCATCGGGATATCGGGTCACGCCGGCGTTATCGCTCGCAGACTTGATCAGAGGCGGCATCAACTTCCGGCACAAGGACGAACACGCGTCGACCGCCTCGACGGGAAGACGATTCGTCCAGCGCTGACGGTCGGGCTGGACAACGTGCGCGAGTCGCCCCGTCGATCGCATGCCGGTCGCCCGCGCCGGTCGCCCGCGCATCCCTGCGGTGTCCGAAATTGCGATGGACATCCGGAGAACGATGCGCGTATGATCATTTCATCCGAGCACACCCTGGCCCTCCGGTGCTCGCCTCTTCACTACCCCCTTGCTGCGTCGCGCCGCCTTCCCCGCACGCACTGTTTGCCCCTTACACCCTACCTGTCGCGCCGCGCAGCGGCGATACCGGCTGAATGCGTTCGTCCATGCGATTCGTCGCAACCGAACGCCAGGATTTCATCATGAGCATGCATCTCTACCGTGGATTCGAGATTTATCCACTGATTTATCCCCACGTGCAGCCTTTCAACGGCTGCCCTCGCAACTATGACGCCGGCTTCGACGCAGCGGTCAAGATCTGCCTGCGCGGCACCGACGATACGCTGACGCGCAGCCAGACATTCAGGCTGGTCGACAACGCACCGTTCGAAACCGTCGGCAACGCACGTCGTGCTTCGCTGCGCTATGCCGAGGGCCTCATCGACAACGCCGGCGGCGACAACCCGGATTTCTTTTCCGACGCACGCTGACGCGGTTCGCCGCGACAACGCGGCTTTCCGGCAATGAGGAGGAGGGCATGATCATCGACGAGCTTCTTCGCCTGATCGGACGAGGTCAGGTCGCCCGTGCCGACGCCGCCCTTCCCGCCGGAATTGCCGATTCCGGCTTGCGCCATCAACAGGAGTTGCAGATGTTCGCGGCAGTACGCGCACTTTCGCTCGGAGCCGGATATTCGGAGTTCGAATCTGACGAGATAGCAAGCGCCGTCATGACACGACTCGGCTGATTTCCCTTTCCAACGCTCCGAAGCAGGATCTACATGACAACCATCACGCTCAAGGTCAACGAACCGATCGACGTCGCACTCCGGCGCTTTCGACGCGACATCGAGAGAACCGGGCTGATCCGGGAATTGCGCGCCCGCACCGGCTATGAGAAGCCCACCGCGGAACGCAAGCGCAAGAAGGCCAGCGCCGTTGCGCGGCAACGCTTGCGGGCGAAGCGCATGCTGCCGCCCCGCAAGATGTACTAGGAGGACGTCGTGTCCGACCGGCAGACCGATTCCCACCCGTTCTTCCCGTTGACTAGATGCGAAGTCGATTTCGATCAGCAGAAGGACATGGTGACGCTGCTGCCGAGCTTCTACGCCTTCGGGTGCGAGTACACCAGCCGTGGTTTCCTGATCGGCCGCGACGATGCATTCAAGCTGATTGCGGCGCTTGAGAAGGCGTTGAGTGTCCGGGGGTAAAGCGGCGCGGTATAGATGGCTGGAAGGCAGATAGCCTTCGATACAGCAGGCCGGGTTGCGCGATTTCCTCGCCGGCCCGCAACGCGCCACCCGGCGGATGACGCGCTTCGCTGCGATGGCGATCGGATACGCGCATGCATGATCGTGGCGGCAGAGGCCGTACATACTGCGACGGTCCCCGCGATTTAGACCATCCGACTACGGCCGGGCAACTCTCGGATCGGGAGTTTCACCTCCCGATAACTGCCCCCATCCCGATGTCGGCACCCCGGTCGACGGCATGTATGGGAGTTCGATCGCTCCCCCGTCCCGCCACGAACAACCGACGGACGCCTCCGCAGAGGTGAATAGAACAATACGTGGCCCCTCAGGTACTTCACGACCAAGCCATGTCACCACACCATCGTCGAGCGATGCCTGCCCCGACGACAGCGGCCCAATCCACTCGCTTGCCCTTTCCACCCAATCCGCTGTAGAATCATCCGTTCTGCGGGCGTCGTATAATGGCCATTACCTCAGCTTCCCAAGCTGATGACGTGGGTTCGATTCCCATCGCCCGCTCCACCGCCTCAATCCACGGAGATCCGTGGACGTCCAGAGAAGTGGGTCAAGTCATTGATGCAATTGACTTATTGACCTGCCTTCGATTCCGGCGACAGCCACTGAAATCCGCTCCCAGCCGGGACTTTTAAGTCCAAAAACAAGTCCATTTTTACGGACATGGCTGATTCCGGATTGTGGATGGAGGCGCGCGGTTCATGTGACCAGCATCGAGTTCCTGACTCATGTTCAGGAGCAAGAGCATGGCGCTCTCCAACTTCGCAATTCGACAGGCCAAAGCCACCGGCAAGGCCTACACCCTCCCGGATCTGGATGGCCTCTGTCTGGCCGTGTCGGCGACAGGAGGCAAGGCCTGGCATTTCCGCTACTACTGGGCCGGCAGGCAAAAGCGGATGTCGCTGGGCAGCTACCCAGAGGTGTCCCTCCGCGAAGCGCGTGTGCTGCGCGACGAATGGATCGCTTACGAAGAAGCAACCATTTCTGTCAGTCGATGCAAAGGACGATGCGATCACTTCGACATGGAAGTGGGCTTCGGCGCGCTCATGTAGCACTCTGTAAAATCTCCCAGTGCTTCACTCTCCTTTGTGACTCGCCATGCTCCGAAAACCTGCATCCATACCCCCAGACTGGGTGGTGCGCGCCCAGCCGACAGAGGGCATCGAGCGCATCGAGGCCTGGTTTCGCGGCAAAGCTTACGCCATGCATCGCCACGATACGTACGCGATCGGCCGCACGCTCGCGGGGGTGCAGAGCTTCAGCTATCGACGCAGCCAGCGTGACAGCCTGCCGGGCAACACCATCGTGCTACACCCCGATGAAGCGCATGACGGCCAGGCGGGTACGGGCGAGGGATTCCGGTACCGCATGATTTACGTGGAGCCAGCACTTTTCCAGGACGTATTGGGTGGCAGGGCGCTTCCGTTCCTCGAAGGCGGTATAACGACTGATCGACGTATCGGGGCGGCAACGGAAACCTTGCTGCAACGTGTAGGCCATACGTTCGAACCGCTTGAACAGAGCGACGCGCTGGCCGAGCTTGCGCATGCGCTCGCCGCCGTCGCGGGCATGCCGCGCGAACGAGGCAAAGGCGATTATTTCGCAGCGCGCCGTGCTCGCGATTTTCTGCTCGCGAACTTCACGCGCATAGTCACGCTCGAAGAAGTGGAAGTCGCGACGGGCCGTGACCGCTGGAGCCTCTCGCACGATTTCCGCACGTTCTACGGCACGAGTCCGTATCGCTACCTCACAATGCGTCGGCTCGATGCCGTGCGGCGCATGCTGCTCTCAGGCATCTCGCTCGCGAGTGCGGCCGTAGACGCAGGCTTTGCCGATCAAAGCCACATGACACGTCATTTCCTGAAGACCTTTGGCCTTACGCCGGGGCGCTGGCTCCGGATTGTGAACAACGTGCCCTTCGGTTGAATCGTTACCCACAATCGTTCAATACAGCCCTCTGGTGGCTGAGTATTCTCGACGGCACATCTACACCGAACGGAGGGTACGAACGATGTCCATATCAACACATTCCGGCATAGGACCCGCCTCACGCGGTCAATGCGAGGCGATCGACCTGACTGGCAAGATCGCACTGATCGACGGGTACTGGCAACCGCGCGTAGTCGCGGAAATGAACGATTATCAGTTCAAGGTCGTAAAGGTCGAAGGTGAATTCGTTTGGCACAAACACAGCGATACAGATGAGACTTTTATCGTGCTGGACGGCGAATTGCGGATTGACTTTCGAGATGGGCCATCGGGCGACGGTTCTCTCGTGTTGCGTGCCGGTCAGATGGCCGTCGTGCCAAAAGGCGTCGAGCACAAGCCCTGCGCACTTGCCGGCGTGAAACTGCTGCTGATCGAGCCACGCGGTGTCGTGAATACCGGGGACAGCGCTCCAAGCGAGCGCACTGTGGTGAACGATCAGTGGATTTAAGGCCCTGCCTTTGAAAAACAGGGGGATGCCTCGCCCCCTTTGTTGGCCTGCACGGGGATGAGGCAAACGTCCGTTGCCCTTTGGAAATCCGCCGGCCGCGCCCTGCTCGCGAATGACAGAAGGTGGCCGATAGCCGCCGATCACGACTGGCGGAAAGCGACTCACATGGCCATCCTCATGCATGTTTGTCGCCGCGCCACACCATCCTTAGCCGAACGCCGGATCATCCATCGACGGCGCCGTCAGCGACGCCGCCTGTTCGCTCAAAAAATACAGCGCGGCGAACAATCCCTCCGCCAGCACGGCATCAAGAGGCCAATGCCCCGGCTCTGATCCGCTTTAGGAATTCTGGACCAATCCGAGTGCGAGTTTTGCGGCAAACTTGACCCTGAACCAGGAGGTCGTT
>NZ_JBXAPG010000037.1:0-84211 GCF_058803765.1 Burkholderia sp. GW821-FHT14F03 | reverse complement strand
CCCCCCCCCCCCCCCCCCCCCCCCCCCCCCCCCCCCCCCCCCCCCCCCCCCCCCCCCCCCCCCCCCCCCCCCCCGGCGTGGCGACGGCGGCTGGTCGCGTGCCTGCTGGCGTTCTGGCTGCCCACGGCATTCGCTGCGGGGCCGGCGCCCGCGTTCACCGACGAGGAGCGCGACTGGATCCGTGCGCATCCGGTCGTACGCGTCGCCTCGGAGCCGAGCTGGCGCCCATTCGAATACGTCGACCGCGGCCGCCGCGTCGGCATCATCCCGTCCTACCTCGACGCCATCTCGCTTATCTCGGGCCTGCATTTCGAGCCGGTGCAGCAAGCGCAATGGGGACACTCGCTCAGGATGCTGCAGGAAGGCCAGCTCGATCTGCTGCCCGACATCTGGAACGAGTCGATACACGCGCGGTTCGGCGATAACGCGGTCAGCACCACGCCCTATCTCGTCTGCCGCATCGCGATCGTCACCGCGAACGACCACACGATGGTCTTCGACCTCGGCAAGCTGACCGGCAAGCGCGTCGCCATCAAGCGCGACGGCGGCATCGAATACTTCCTGCGCAGCAAATACCCGGGCATCGAGATCCTGCGCTTCAAGGACGAGGAACAGGCGCTCGAAGCCGTGCGCGACGGTCTCGCCGACGCGGCGATCGGCGTCGACGCCTCGATGCTGCCGACCGTCCGGCGTCGCTTCACCAATCGCCTGTTCGTGTCGGGGATGGCCGCGAGCCATCCGGTCTCGGTATCGATGGTGACGCGCAAGGACATGCCGATCCTCGCCTCGATCATCGACAAGTCGCTGGCGGCGATGTCCTCGCGCCAGACGGAAGCCATTCTCGACCAATGGCTCGGGCAGGCGAACTACGGGCAGCCCACCTTCGAGTCGATTCTCCGCTATCGCTGGAAGCAGCTGCTCGCGGTCGCGGTCGCGATGCTCGGGTTCGCGATCCTCGCGCTGATCTCGATGAAGGCGCGCGCCCGCGCGGTGCGCAGCGAGCGCGACAAGAGCGCGTTCCTCGCGTTCATGAGCCACGAGGTGCGCACGCCCATGCACACCGTGCTGTCGTCGCTCGAGTTGCTGCAGGGATCGCGGCTGGATCCGGCGCTCGCCGAGCGGACCAGCGCCGCGATCGTGGCCTCCGAGACGCTGCTCGCGCTGCTCGACGAGGTGCTCGAATACTCGCGGGTGGGCTCGCGCGGCGCGCGGCTCGAACGCATCGCCACGCCGATCGGCGCATGGGCCGATGACACGCTCGACATGGTGCGTTGCCGGGCCGAGAAGAAGGGGCTCTCGCTGTCGCTCGAGATCGAATGCAATCCGCAGCTGACCTTGTTGATCGACCCGATGCGGCTGCGCCAGATCGTATCGAACCTGCTCATCAACGCGATCAAGTTCACCGACCAGGGTTGGGTGGGCCTGCGCATCGGCTACGCGCAGACGACCCGCTCCGACTGGACCGGCACGCTCACGCTCGAAGTATTCGATACCGGCATCGGCATCCTGCCCGAGCAGCTGCCGCATCTGTTCGATGCGTACTGGCAGGCGGAGCAGTCCTCGCGGCGCAGCAACAGCGGCGCGGGCCTGGGCCTCGCGATCTGCAAGGAGCTGTGCGTGCTGATGGGCGGCAGCATCGACGTGCAGAGCACGCTGGGCGGCAACACGAGCTTCACGGTGCGGATTCCCGCCCTGATCGAGGAACCGGGCCATGCGCCGCCCACGGCCCGGCGCGCGCCGCCCCCTCTGCTCGCGGGCCCGCCGCGGCCATCCGTCGACGCGTCGACGCCGGAGTCATCCGCGTCGCCTGCGCCCCTGCCGCTGCCGCTGTCGCTGTCGCCGTCGGCCGAGACCCCCGACGCCCGGCGCAAACCGCAACTGCTCGTGGTCGACGACCATGAAGCCGTCCAGCTCGCGATCCGCAGCCAGCTCGATGCGCTCGGCTGTGCGTCGTTCATCGCCGGAACGGGTTCTGCCGCGCTCGCCGCGTTCGAGCACGGCGCCTACGACATGGTGCTGCTCGATTGCAACCTGCCTGACATCAGCGGGTACACGGTCGCTGAACGCATGCGCGAATGGGAAGCGGCGACGGGCCGCCACACACCGCTGATCGCGATCTCGGCCGCCACCGACGACGAGCATCGGATGCGCTGCGTGACGAGCGGAATGGACGGCATCCTGGCGAAACCGCTGCGGCTCGGCGCGCTGCGCGAGCTGATCGCGATGTGGTGTCCGGATGCCGCGATCGGCGCACCGGTCGAATCGCCGGCCGCACCCGCGCCTTCCGTCGATGCGCCGGGGCAGTTCAACATCCGGGCGCTGGAAGGCGATATCGCGCTGCTCAAGCACGCGCTCGATGACAACGATCCGGAAGGCGCGCGCTATGCGATCCATCGGATCCGCGGTGCCGCGCACATCGCCGGCTGGGAACATATCGCGGAAATCGCGGGGCTGTGGGAAACCCATCTGCTCGAACATGGCCGCCCGACCGCGCTCGATGCGTGACGGCGGGTGATGCGGGGGCTCGGGGGCTCTGGTATACGGCCACCTCGATAGGACATCCACGGCGACACGCCGCTTCCGGCGTCGCCATGGCTTGCTGGTTTCGATCATTCATTCGGATTACGACTGATTGTCGGCATGCATGCGAATATGCGACGGCGCGACACGACGCATCGGGACAGCGCGCGTCCCACGCCTGATGTATGCCGGCCGGATGAAACCGCCGTGGATGCGACAACCGGCATGAACGCCAGCGCAGGGAAAAACGCCCGACAGCAGGAAGATCGGCGCGGCCCCGTGAACGCGCGTCCGGCTCGATCGAGACGCGGAATGCGCGAAATGCACTGGTTCGAATCAGGTGTCCTCCCGCTCGAATGCGATGAACGCGCGCCGTTCTTCCGCGCTGAATCGGCAGTCGAACACGGTCTTGCCGCTCACCCGGCTTGGTCAGCCGGCGACGTCGATCCAGTCGATCCCCCAGCCTGAGTCGAAACCCGCCTGCTCCTCCATGATGACGTTCCGTATTGAAATACGGACCGCCTCCAACGCACCGCGAATCGGGCCATGCAAATCAAGGCGCGAAGCGCCAACCGATCTCGCAAGTACGAAACGCCACTGCCCGAAGGCCACGCGGGACAAAAGATATAGCCGAAGATTTTCCCGAGCGTGCCGATGCCCTGCCGAAGCCGGCTCCGCGCAACGCGCCGGCCCATTGCGGGCGGCCGGGATCGGGGCCGCCGGCGCAACGACCGGCGGCCCCCCTCGGATCAGCGACGGCGGATCCGAATAAGAAAACGGCAGCCCACGCGCCCGACCGCGCCCGTGGACCACCGCGCACCGCCCCGTCAGGCGCCCGCGAGCGGCACCGTCAGCGAGGTGCCGACCGGATCGAGCCGCAGCTCCGTGCCCGGCGTCGGCCGCAGGGTCGCTTCATTGTCGCTCGACAGCACGACGAGACCGAGGCGATGGCCGGGCTCGAGCGTGTAGTCGCGCGGCATGAAGGTCAGTTGCAGATCGTACGGCATGCCTGCGAGCACCGGCTGCGACCACCACATCGACACCGGATTGCGCGCATCCGTCCAGGCCCGCGTGACGATCGTCGCGGTGCCGTCCGGCGCGCGATCGACGATCAGCGCGGTCAGGTTCGCCGCGGCCGACAGCGTCACGCGCACCCGCGCCGTCGGCGTGCCGGAAATGCGGCTTGCCGTCGCGAGCGGTGCGGTCTCGAAACGGCTGCGATGCGCGCCGCTGTCGGTGTTCGCGAGCGTCAGCGCCGGAATGCGCGCGTCGTCGCTGAACACGGCAAGCGGCCCGCCCGTCGGATAGCGCAGCAGCACCCCTTCCCGGCTGCCGTCGCCGCCCGCGAAGTAGGTCACCTGCCGCGCACCGCGCGCGGGCCATGCGGCCTCCTTCAGCACGCTGCCGTCGGTCTGCTCGATCACCGCGCCCGGATCGCGCTCGACCCCGTTCGCATTGCCGAGCAGGTAGCGCGTGAACCAGCGGTTGACCTGCGTCGGCCACGCCTCGGCGAACGCGGGCCGGCTGCGCGGATCGATATGCTTCGCACGGTGCAGCCACAGCTGCGTCGGCACGCCCTGGCGGCGCATCGCCAGATACCACGAGGTCGACTGTTCGGTGCGGACGTTGTCGTCGGCCAGCCCCTGCGCGATCAGCGCGGGCGCGACGGCACGCTCGGTCGGAATCTCCCGCGCGAGCCAGAACGCCGAATAGTCGCCCGTCGCGCGATCCTCGCGCCGCGCCGCTTCGTCGACCACCTTCGTGCAGCGCTCCGGATGCGCATTGGTCAGCAGCGCCTTCACGTAGACGTCGACGTCCTCGCCCTGATAGCCCTCCGGCGCGCGCACCAGGCCGCCCGCGCGGTAATAGCCGTACATGTTGGACAGGCCCGCGATCGGCACGATCGCATCGAGCCCGCGCGTGCGCAGGCTGGCGACCATCTTCGGCAAAGTGCCGTCGTAGGACACGCCATACATCCCCACGTGCCCGGTCGACCAGCTCGCCACGATCGGCTTGCCCGCCGCGTCCTTCGCGGCCGCGTCGCGACCGAGCCAGCGGATCACCGACGCCATCGCGACCGACTCCTCGCGCGTCACGATGGTCGGGCAGCCGTCCGAGCCGGCGGTGCCCAGCGAATCCGCATAGACGATCGTGAAACCGCGCGGCACGAAGTACCCTTCGATCCACGAGCGCGCGGCGGCCGCGACCTCGGCCTGCTGCCGCAGGCGCGACAACGGCGCGGCGCTCGCGATCCGCGCGTTGACCGACGGCGGATGCGCGCTGCCGTCCAGCTCGACGTCGACGTCGTGGTTGGGGCTGTCCGCCAGATTGTTGTAGTACGGGCTCGCGAGCACGATGACCGGCGTGAGCGCGCCGCGATCGGTTTCGGCCGGCCGCACGACGCGGACGTGGATCCGGTCCTTGACGCCGTCGCCGTCGGAATCCACCGGCGTCTCGACCCAGGCCTGCTCGGTGATGGTCGCGCCCGACAGCGACGGCTGCACCTGCCCGTCGCGGATCACGGGCGGGTATTTGCTGTCGGGCTGCGCCGCATACGGCACGCCGGACGGCGATACATGCGGACTGCCGCGCTCGGCGGCAGCGGCAGCGGAGGGCGCATCGGCCGCCCGGTTCTGCGCGAGCGACGACGCCGCCCCGCCCACGCCGCCGTCATCGCCGCCGCACGCGGCCAGCAACGCGGCGGCGCCCAGCGCGGCGAGCCAGGGCCGCGCCGCTTGTCTTGCTTGATGTTTCATTGAATCCCCCTTGGTTCTCGTTGATATGAACGCCGGATCGTGTCCGGTCGTTCCGACGCCTCGATCGTCCCGCCTGCCGCCCGCCGCACCGGAGCACCCGGCGCGGCGGGCCGCGGCGACACACCACCGTCGCCGCCCCGCTTATTGCGCGGCCGACGAAACCGCCGCGCCCGCGTCGAGCAGCCCAGCGCCGCACGTGCTGGTCGTGCAGCCCGAGCCGCTCGGGAAGCGCCGCGCGCTCGCCTGCAGCTTCTGCAGCACCTGCGCGGGCGTCAGCGACGGGTTCGCCGCGAGCATCAGCGCCACCGTGCCCGCCACGTGCGGCGTGGCCATGCTGGTGCCGTTGTAGCTCGCGTAGCTGTCCTCCGCCGGACCCTTGCGCCCGCTGTTCAACGTCGACAGGATGCCGACGCCCGGCGCGGAGATCTTCACGATCGAGCCGTAGTTGCTGAAGCTCGCGCGCCGGCCGTTGCTGTCGGTCGCGCCGACGGTGATCACGCCCTGGCAGTTGGCCGGTTGCGAACTGGCAGCCTGCGCGTTCTCGTTACCCGCCGCCACCACGACCACCGAGCCCTTCGCGGTCACTTCGTTGATCGCGCTCTGATAGCTGCGGCTGCAACTGTTCGCCCGGCCGCCCAGGCTGAAGTTCAGCACCCGCGCCGGATTGCGGTTGACGGGCGCGCCCGGCACCGAGAGGCCGGCCGCCCAGCGCATGCCGTCCACGATGTCGCTCAGCGTGCCGCCGCACTTGCCGAGCACGCGCACCGGCAGCACCTTGCCCTTCCACGAGATCCCCGCGACGCCCGCGCCGTTGTTGCTGACCGCGCCGATCGTGCCGGCCACGTGGGTGCCATGCCACGAGCTGTCGGTCGGATAGGTGTTGCCCGATTGATCGACGTTGCACCGGTAGAACGGCCCGGAGGGATCGTCGACCTCCTGCTGCGTCAACCAGTCGCCCGGATCCGATGCATCGGCGTCGCGGCCGCCGCCATCGTTCGCGCCCGCCGTGTCGCTGACGAAGTCATAGCCCGGCAGCAGATTCGCGGCGAGATCCGCATGCGGGCGATAGCCGGTATCGACCACCGCCACCACGATCTTGTCGGAGCCCGTGGTCCGGTCCCAGGCGGCCGGCAGGTTCGCGCCGCCGACCGGGTTGAAGTAACCCCACTGCTCGCTGTAGCGCGTGTCGTTCGGCGTGAGCAGCGCGCGCAGCCGCACGTCCGGCTCCGCATACTCGACGGCGCCGTCGGCCGCGAAATCGCGCGCGAGCGCCTCGGCCTCGGCCGCCGTCACCTGTCGCTGCAAGGCCAGCACGGTCGCGCCGCCCGACATGTCGCGCTTCACGCGCACGCCGGCGGCCGGATCCGCCGCATTGCCGGGCGCCGCCGCGGCCGCCGCGCCGAACGCGCGGCTCGCCGCCCGCGTACGCCGCGCCGCCAGCACGCGATCGATCACCGCATCGATGCCCGCCGCCTGAGGTGTGCCCGCTTGCGCTCCGCCCGTTGCGGACGCGGCGCCGCGCGCAGCCTGCGCGGCGGGCCGCAGCTTCACGATCAGCTGGTTGACCGGGCCTGCGCCGCTGCTCGTCGCAGCCGGCCGATCTCCCACGTCCGCGTGTGCGACGGACGTCGTCATTGCGCAGGCAAGCGCAACACCAATCGACATGTATGAAGTAGTCCGAAACAATGAGTGCATATCAATACCCCTCAGTAAAGACATCGACAAAATGAATCGGGATCGCGGCGCGTGGCCGTCGCCCTGTTGCAACCGGCGTGCATTGCCGCGGGCCGCGACCTGACGGCCGGGACCGGAGCATGACTGCGCCGCCGGGAAACGAATGCGGAGGATCGGGGCGTCCCGCCACGTGCGCAGGACACCCCGTCTTCCGTCGGATCATATAAGCCGGGGTGAATCGGCATGAAAGCCGCCCGGTCTGACTTGCTCTCTCAGGTTCTGCTGGCACTTCCGTGCGCGGACGCGACGGGCAGGCCAGGCGCAATATGCCCGGTCGGCCATGGGTTCGTCACGTCCGCGCGGTTCAGCTGCGGCGTCGCCGCGATTCTCGAGGCCCTCGTGATATCGCCGGCCGCGCGACGACGCGCGGCCAATCCAGTTCTCACTATTAGTATTTCTAAATAAATGCTATCGGGATCGCACCGCGCCGAAGCCCGCCAACCGCCTGAACCATCCGGATCAAGCGGCCCTCATTGGCTCACTTCTTGTGCTCGCGCTGCTTTCCAGGAGCTTGCACAACGTTATCTTGATGAAATAACCGTGTCAAACTTTTTTAGATGAAAACAAAAAAAGTTTCTCGTGCGGTGCAGCAAGAAATTACCCCGCGCATATATTCTTATTATGTTTTTGTGTCCGAAGCAAAACCGGCATGGCGCGACGCTGCGCCGGCCGGACCCGGCAGCCCACGGGCTCAAGGGCTCAATCGCGCTCGACCACGTAGTACCAGTCGGGGGCGATGCGCTTCACGTCCGCGCGCTCGGGCAATGACGCAGTTTCCACCGCGTAGATGTAAGACGCATGACAGGTCGTGCAAGCCACGCCGACCTCGACATGCTCGACCCGGGTGCCGCGATAGTCGACGTTGATCCGCTCCACGTCGAGGCCGGTCCGCCGGACCGCATCGCGCACGCGCGTGAAGAGCCGCTCGCCCTGCGCGTCGAACGGCTTCGCCGCGCCCTCGAACAGGTTGCAGGTGCGGGTCTCGTTGTTGGTGCTGTAGTTGCCTTCCGGCGTGGCCAGATTGCGGCACCAGTCCTGGTCCCGGTAGGCGCTGACGTGGTGGGCCTTCAAGACCGTCACGAGCGCGTCGAGCTTCGGCGCGACCGCGCCGGCCGCCGGGTCGCCGGCCGCCGTCGCCCATGCATAGGCGGCCGCGCAGACGAGCAGGGTGGCGCCGAGCGCGGCGCCGGTTCGTTGGGTGGCTTTACTCATGATGTCCGCAGAGATGGATGCGCTTCGCGCCCTCGTGCGCGTCGCCCCAGGGCACCGGCACGGCGGCGATCCGGTCGAGCAGCTGGCCGACGGTCAGCGCGGCCGGCTTGACCGCCGCGTAGAGATCGATGCCGAGCTGGATCGAGGTGTGATCCTGGATATCGTCGCCGGTCGCGGGCCATGCGCCGTTTTCCGGATGGTCTTGAACGGGCCGGCCGTGCCACTTGTCATCGGCGATCTGCGCGAGCGCCGCGCCGTTGATCAGCTCTTCCCCGGTGAACCCGACCGCGACGCCGACATACCCATAGTGGATGTTCGACCAGATGTCGTAGTAGTAGTCGTACTGGCCGTACTTGTGCCAGGGCGTGAACTTGCCGCCCGGACGGAATTTCTGTCGCAGGATCGGCTTGTGATCCCACGGACGGCCGGGCGCGACCATCTTGGTCCACAACGTGTAGGCGGCCGTCTTCTGGCTCGCGGCCATGCCGTTGCCGCCGCTCATCGCGCTCGGCGAGATCACGAGCCGCTTGTACCACGGCAATGCACTCCACTCATCCAGCCCGCGCTTCGGGTCGAAACTGTTGAACATGAGAATCTGCTTGCCTTCCGGCGTGAACGGATTCTTCTTCATCTCGCTGACCATGAACTCCGCGACCGGCACCGCATCGTTCGGGTGGTCGCATACCGTGACCAGCTTCAGGTCGGTGTCTTCGAACGGCGTCGTGTGCAGCGCCGCGACGAGCCGCATCGGCTTGCCGTTCTGGCCCAGGATCCCGCTCATGACGCGTCCTCGACGTAGATGCGGACATGCTCGGCATCGAGCGTCTGCTTGAGGAGGTGGGTCTGCCCCTGCGCATCGGTCACGCCGTGCTCGACCGAGCCGTCGGCGCGCTCGATCGCGTAGGCCAGGTTCGGCAGCGGCTCGCCGGTGTCGACGCCGCGCAGCACGTAGCGATCGTCGTACTTGCCCTCGACCCAGGCGCCGTCGTCGGTCTGGTAGAACGCGGTCGGCCCCGCGCCGCTGCTGTTGGCGATGCCGTGGACGTCGTTCAGCGTCGAGATCAGCGGGCAGCCGCCCGTGGTCTTGTCGCCGTGGACGAGTTGCGACTTGCCGCCCGGCAGCATCGATTGCGCATGGCTCGCGATCCCGTGGCAATTCTTCTGGCACGCGATCTTCGCGCCGTCATTGGCGAGCTGCCGGCCGTGGCTCGCGCAGGTTGAATCGCCGTCGACCACGACGCCGCCGCATGCGGCCTGATCGCCGACCCGAATCCAGCCCAGGATATTCATGACCGCCCCCGCGCGTCCGTCATCGGGTACGACGGCGACGCGACGCCGCGCGCTGCGTGACTTTTACCGCCCTGCATGGTGCCCTCTCATCGGCTTTGTTGTTGCGGCATTTTACCAAGATGAAAGGGCGGTCCGGCACCGTCCGCGCATGCTCGCGGGGGTGTTTTCGCGCCTCGGCGGCCGCCTCGCGCGCGGCCTGCGGCGGTTGTGCGATCGCAGCTCGGCCAATCGGCCTTCATGACGCGCGGAACGGGTACGCTTTACTCGCCGAGCCCGCTCATGCCGGCACATTTTTCCGACCCCGGCGATCCAGCGCCCGGGCCGGCCGCGCACACGGCCGGCCCGCGTGCGTTCAATCGCGATTCGCCTGCAATACCGTCAACGCGGCCATGTTGACGATCCGCCGCACCGTCGAGCTGGAGGTCAGGATATTGACCGGCGCATCGACGCCGAGCAGGAACGGCCCGACCGCGACGTTGCTGCCCGCCCCCGTCTTCAGCAGGTTGTACGCGATGTTGCCCGAGTCGACGTTCGGACACACGAGCAGGTTCGCCGCCCCGCTCAGCCGCGAGGTCGGCAAGATACGCAGCCGCAGCGCCTCGTCGAGCGCGCAGTCGCCGTGCATCTCGCCGTCGATCTCGAGGTCCGGCGCCAGCGCCGTGACGCGCGCGAGCACCTCGCGCATCTTCGCGCCCGACGCCGAGCTGCCCGAGCCGAAGTTCGAGCGCGACAGCAGCGCGACCTTCGGCGACAGGTTCAGCCAGCTCATCTGCGCCGCCGCCGCGAGCGTGAATTCCGCGATCTGCGCCGCATCCGGATTGTCGTTGATGTGCGTGTCGACGAGCGCCACCGTGCGTTTGTCGAGCAGCAGGATGTTCATCGCCGCATAGGTCTGCGCGCCCGGCCGCTTGCCGATCGCCTCGTCGACGAAACGCAGGTGGTCGTGATACGCGCCCACCGTGCCGCACACCATCCCGTCGGCGTCGCCGAGCCGCACCATCATCGCGCCGATCAGCGTCAGCCGGCGGCGCATCTCGACGCGCGCCATCTCCTTCGTGATGCCGTCGCGGCAGCGCAGCTCCCAGTAGGTGGTCCAGTACTGGTGGAAACGTTCGTCGTACTCGGGATTGGTCACCTCGACGTCCTCGCCGAGCCGCAGCCGCAGGCCGAACTTCTCGATGCGCGCGAGCAGCACCTCGGGCCGGCCGATCAGAATCGGCCGCGCGAGCTTCTCGTCGACGATCACCTGCACCGCGCGCAGCACGCGCTCCTCCTCGCCCTCGGCGAACACGATGCGCGTGCTGCCGCCCTCGCGCACGAACTGCTTGGCGGCCGCGAACAGCGGCTTCATGAACGCGCCCGAGTGATAGACGAACTGCTGCAACTGGTCCGCATAGGCGGCGAAATCGTCGATCGGCCGGGTCGCGACGCCGTCCTCCATCGCCGCGCGCGCGACCGCGGGCGCGATGCGCACGATCAGGCGCGAATCGAACGGCTTCGGGATCAGGTAGGTCGGCCCGAACGACAGGTCGTACGCGCCATAGGCGGCCGCGACCGAATCGTTCGGCTCCTCCTGCGCGAGCCCCGCGATCGCGTGCACCGCCGCGATCTCCATGCCGCGCGTGATGGTGGTCGCGCCCACGTCGAGCGCGCCGCGGAAGATGTACGGGAAGCACAGCACGTTGTTGACCTGGTTCGGATAATCCGAGCGCCCGGTTGCGATCACCGCGTCGTCGCGCGCCGCGAGCGCGGCCTCCGGGAAGATCTCCGGCGTCGGGTTCGCGAGCGCGAGGATCAGCGGCCGCCCGGCCATGCCCTTCAGCATCTCCGGCTTCAGCACCCCGCCCGCGGACAGCCCGAGGAACACGTCGGCGCCCTCGATCACGTCGGCCAGCGTGCGCGCGGAGGTGTCCTGCGCGAAGCGGGCCTTGTCCGGGTCCATCGCCGCCTGGCGGCCGCGATAGACCACGCCCTCGATGTCGGTCACCCAGATGTTCTCGAGCGGCAGGCCGAGGTCGACCATCAGGTCAAGACACGCGAGCGCCGCGGCGCCCGCGCCCGAGGTCACCACCTTGACCTGCGAAAGATCCTTGCCGACCACCTTCAGGCCGTTCAGGAACGCCGCCGACACCGTGATCGCGGTGCCGTGCTGGTCGTCGTGGAACACCGGGATCTTCATCCGCTCGCGCAGCTTGCGCTCGACCGTGAAGCACTCCGGCGCCTTGATGTCTTCCAGATTGATCCCGCCGAACGTCGCTTCGAGGCTCGCGATGATGTCGACCAGCTTGTCCGGGTCGGTTTCGGTGATCTCGATGTCGAACACGTCGATGCCCGCGAACTTCTTGAACAGCACCGCCTTGCCTTCCATCACCGGCTTCGACGCGAGCGGCCCGATGTTGCCGAGCCCGAGCACCGCCGTGCCGTTCGTGATCACGCCGACCAGATTGCCGCGCCCCGTATAGCGGAACGCCGCGCCCGCGTCCGCCGCGATCTCCTCGCACACGGCCGCCACGCCCGGCGTATAGGCGAGCGCGAGATCGCGCTGGGTGACGAGCGGCTTGCTCGCGGTCACGGCAATCTTGCCCGGCGTCGGCCAGGCGTGGTATTCGAGCGCCGCGGCGCGATCGGTCTGGTTCATCTGCTCCTCTCCTCTACTCCGTGCGCCGGGCGGGTCCCGGCGTCCATCGATGCGGCCATTCTAGGGAGCGGGCATAAGTGTTTTATTTTGAATTAGTATGGGGCCATTATGTTTACATGATGACGCAGGGGCGCGGACGTGCGAATCGATCCGGATGAAGTCAAGCGGCGCCTGAATACGCGCCTGAAGATGCGGCACCTGATGCTGTTGCTGCAGATCCGCCAGCACGGCTCGCTGACGCGCGTGGCCGAGCACATGGCGAGCAGCCAGCCGGCCGTCACCAATGCGCTCGCCGAGCTGGAAGGCATGTTCGGCGGGCCGCTGTTCGAGCGCTCGTCGCGCGGGATGACGCCCACCGCGCTCGGCCAGGTGGTGCTCGCGCGCGCGCAGGCCATGCTGCACGACCTCGACCACCTGACCCGCGACATCGAGGCGCTCGCGGCCGGACACGCGACGCGGCTCCATATCGGCGTGATCCCATTCATCTCGGGGCGCACGCTCGCGGCGGCGATCCGCGACACCCAGGCACGCCTGCCGCGACGGCTCACGATGACGATCCACGAAGGCACCAGCGACGCGCTGATCGCGCAGCTGCGCGATCACACGCTCGACATCGTGATCGGGCGCGCGTCATCGACCGTCGATCTCGATCAGTTGCAGTTCGAGGTGCTGCACCGGCAGAAGCCGCGCCTGATCGCGAGCCGGCGTCTCGCCGCGCGGCTCGCGCGCCACGCGCCCGACTGGCGCAAGCTGGTCGAGCTGGACTGGATCCTCGGCGCGCCACACACGCCGATGCGCGAACAGATCGCCGACCTGTTCCTGCATGCGGGCGTCGCCTCGCCGGTGCCGATCGTCGAGAGCTATACGTCGCGGCTCATCGGCGAGATGATCGTCGCGAACGAGAACGCGGCGTCGATCGTACCCGCCGACATCGCCGAGGAACTGGTGCATATCGCGGGGGTGGCGATCGTGCCGTATACGCTCGACTGGACGCTGCCGCCCGTCGCGGCGTTTACGCGCGTCGGGCCGCCGCGCGAGGTGGATACGCTGTTCGCGCAGGCCTTGCGGGCGTTGTATCAGGCGGAGGAAGGGAAAACCGGCGCGTCGCCCGGAAGGTGAACCCGCGCGCGGACGCGGGCGATCGATGCGCGTCACGCCGGGTCATCGCGGGCCTGGGACCAATCGTTGCTTCAGCAACCATACCGACCGTCGACCCATGAAGGGAAAAGGGCCGCGAGTGAATTCCGTGGGCGGGCGGCAGGAAAGAAATGGTTTCGGCACGGACCGCGTCCGGCCAAGTCAGGCGCTTCAGCGTCATATCGCGGGGATCGCCCCATCACGAGATCCCGCTTGGCTCATCGCGATGCGGCCGGCATGGCCGATCAAGCGTTGTTGCATTCGTCGCGCCGTGGGCGAAACGCATGAACCATGGTCTTCACGAGCCGCGCGTCGGCGCGATCGAGAGGCCAGTCGCGCGCACCACGCGCAGCCGGCCTTGTCCGCGTGTTACGCAGTCGTATTGACGTTGCTCCCCAACGCCGAGCCGTCGAGCGCATAGGTCGCCGCGGTCGATGCGTTGGTCGTGCCCGCCTGCGTGCCGAGCAGGGACAGGATGCCGCTCGACGTATTTGACGTACTCGACGTGCCGTCCGTCGTGCTCGACGACGCCTCGACCCCACCGTGATGGCCGTGCGCGTGCCGGCCTCGCCGGACGGCCGAGCCGCCGCCGGCCTGCTGGGTCGAACCACTCTGCTGGAGCGGATAGGTGCTGCCGGATGAAATCCCCGAAATGGACATGATGCGCCTCGCGTTCTGATTTGAAGGTAGCCGTAAGATTCGTGGGTTCGCGTGGTCTCCTCGCGAACCCGCCCAGTGTGCGTCAAACGCGCCTTTCAATTCAAAAGCGCCCGTAGGCTGCCTGTTTGCCCCCGCATTACCGGGCGTTACCCATCGCGATGGTCGTAAGCACCGGTAACTTTCCCGGTCCTCGGGCATGCCACGCACTGCTATGTTTCGTCGGGTCGCGTGCCACGCGCCTCCACCCGTCATCGTCGTCTGCGCGCACGCCCTTGCAGCGGGCATACAGCGCGCCCAGCCATCATGTCCATCGATCATTTTCTCGCGCTTGCCTCTTCGCACCAGCAGGCAGGCCAGCTCGACCTCGCGGAACGCCACTATCGCCAGGCGCTCGGTCTCGCCCCCGGTCATCGGGACGCCTGCCTCGGCCTCGCCCACACGCTGATCCGCGCCAATCGCTTCGACGAAGCGATCGGTTATCTGCAACTCCTGCTGCACGACACCGCCGACACGGTCGCCGTCCACCAGCAGCTCGGGCTCGCCCAGGCCTGCGCCGGCCGCCATGCGCTCGCGCTCGAACACTTCAACCGGGTGCTCGAACAAACGCCGGACGATCCGGCGATCCTGCATCTCGTCGCCAATCTCCAGCAGGCGCTGGGGCTCGACGACGCGGCGCGCGCGAGCTACCGCCGCGCGCTCGATCTTCAGCCGCTCGTCGTCGTGCCGGCCGCCGTATCGCCGCCGGCATTCCGCGCGCTGTTCCTGTTCGCGCCCGGCGCGGGCAACACGCCGTTCCAGTTCCTCGTCGAGCACGCACCGTTCGAAAGCAAGGTCCTCACGCTGCTGCCCGATCTCGATTACGACATCGCACGCTGCCGCGCCGAGGCGGACGTGGTCGTCAACCTCATCTCCGACGTCGACCGCAGCCTGGCGCTGCTCGCGCCCGCCCAGGCGCTGGCGGAGCAACTGGGGCTGCCGATCGTGAATCCGGCGGACCGCGTCGCGCAAACGGATCGCGAGACGATCGCGCGGCGTCTTGCGCACCTGCCGGGCTGCGAGGTTCCGCAAACGCGCCGCCGCCACGCGGCCGACCTGCGCGCACTCGACTTCCCGCCGGCGTTCCCGCTGCTGGCAAGACCCGCGGGCACGCACGGCGGCGACGATTTCGAGAAGATGGACGACGCCGCGCAACTGCGGGCCTTCGTGGCGCAGCGCGTCGACCAGGACTACTACCTGACGCCGTACGTCGATTACCGCTCGGACGACGGCCTGTTCCGCAAGTATCGCTTCCTGTTCGTCGGCGCTGCGATCCTGCCGTACCACCTCGCGATCGGCGAGCACTGGAAGGTCCATCACGCGACGACGCAGATGGCCGCCCACGCGTGGATGCAGCACGAGGAAGCCGCGTTCCTCGACGCGCCATGGGGCGTGTTCGATGCGTCGCAGCGCGCGGCGCTGCACGCGATCCGCGACACGATCGGTCTCGACTACTTCGGGATCGACTGCGCGCTCGCGCGCGACGGCGCGCTCGTCGTGTTCGAGGTCAACGCGAGCATGCTCGTGCATGGGAACAACCCGCAGTTCCCCTACAAGACGGATGCGGTGGAACGAATCCGGCGGGCTTTTCATGCACTGCTGGCCGAGCGCGCGCGGACGCGGCCGCCGAAAGCCGTCGCGCATGCGGGCAGCGCGTCATAACGCGACGTCCGCTCGGGCCTCAGGCCGGGCTCGTCGAGCCGCCGCGCGGCCTCACCACTGCGCCTGATTCGGAATCGAATCGACCGCGCCCGTCGCGAGCGCGACCGAGGCGGCCGCCGCGAGCGCATTGCTGTAGCTGTCCGCATACGCGTTGTGCGCCGCGAGCAGCTGGTTCTGCGCGAGCAACGCGTCGGTGACCGAACCGACGCCATGCCGGTACGCATCGAACGCCGCGTCGTAGGTGGTCCGCGCGGCATCCAGCAGATCCTTCGCGGCGGAATGCGCGCTCAGGCTCGTCTGCAAGGTGTTCTGCGCGGCGACGATCTGCCGGACCGCTTCCTCGCGGCTGCGCGCGAGCCGGGTCGAGGCGCTGTCCGCGTCGTTGCGCGCCTGCGCGAGCACCGCCGAGCGCAACCCGCCATCGTAGATCGGGATCGTCACGCCCACCATCACGCTGCCGCCGTAGCGGCCGCCGCTCACGTTCAGCGCCGGCAGTTGCTGGCCGACCGCCGGCACCGCCGACACCGACGAACTGCTCGTGTTGTACGCGCCCGAGGCGGACAGGAAAATCTTCGGCATGAATTCCGACTGCGCCGCCTTCACCTTCGCGGCGCTCGCGCGTTCGGCCGCATACGCGCTCAGCACGTCGGGACGGCGCGCGATTGCGGTCGAGACGATCTGCTCGACCGAGTCGCCCATCGCCGGCGACAACGCGCGCGCCGGCAGCGGCGCGATCTTCGGCTTCGACAGCGGCGAGATGCCCATCGCGGACACCAGCGCGAGATAGCCGTTGCTCTCCGCGCCCTGCGCCTGGACCAGTGCGAGCTTCGCCTGCGCGCGGTTCTGGGTCGCCTGCGCGACTTCGATCACGGTGCCGATGCCCTGCCGATAGCGCGACTGCGCGGCCTTGAGAATCGCCTCCGCGTTGTCGAGCCCCTGCTGCGCGGTGTCGATGCGCGCGCGCGCCGCCTGATAGGCGTAGTAGGCGACGCTGACGTCGTAGATCACCTGCTGGTGGGTCGCGGTGAAGCCGATGTTCGCGATCACCGAGGCCTGCGACGCCGCCTCGACGCGCGCCGCGCGGCCGCCGAAATCGAACAGCAGCCATTGCAGCGACAGCACCGAGGTCACGCCGCGCGTCGTCCCGCTGATCGACGAATCGCCGAGCGCGCTCGACGAATTGCTGTGCGCGCCCGCATAGCGGCCCAGCGCGGTGGCCGACAATTGCGGCAAGTACGCGCTCTTCGCGATGCCGGCCGTGAGCGCGGCGTTGCGCGCATCGTTCCACGCGATCCGCGTGAGCGGATTGGCCGACTCGGCGAGATCGATCAGCTCGGGCAGGTTGTACGCGTGCGCGGCATCGAGCGAGGCCGGCGGCGGCGGCACCGCGGCGAGCGCGGGATTCGCCGGCAGCGTGTAGCGCGCGGCCGTCGCGGCCGTCGCCGGCTTGCCCGGCGCGATCGCGCCCGTCGGGTCGATGGCCGGCTGCCAGGGGCGGTCGGGACGGTCGGGCGCCATGTCGAGCGACGAGGTCGCGCATCCGGCCAGCGCGGCCAGGGTCGCCAGCGCGAAAGGCAAGTCAAGCCGGCGCATGAATCGTGTGCTCCTTCGCGGCGTCGTCCGACGCCGCGCGTTCGAGTTGGATGAGGCGGGCGTCGCCGAGCGCGCGCAACGCGTTGCGCAGCGGGTCGGACGCCGCATCGGGGGTCGGGGCAGGCGGTGCGCTTGCGGCGGTCGGCTTCGGGGATGCGGATGAGGACGTACCGCGCCGACCGTCCGCGCCACCATCGGCCGAAGTGGCTGCATCGGGATTCGAGGCGGACGATGCGCTTGCGTCGACCGGCTTCGGGATCGCGGCTGCACCGCGCCGACCGGCCGCGTCGCGGTCGGCCACGGTCGTCGCTGCATCAGCAACGGGCTTGGCGGAACCATCGGTCGCAGCCGCGCGCGCCGGCATATCGTCGGCCGCCGCATTCAACCCCGTCGCGGGAGCCGACGCCACGGGTTCGCCGAACGCCGCGTCCTCGCGCGCCCCATCCTCCGCGAGCCGCCGCAGCCAATCGCCGATCGCCGGATCGCCCGGGTGGCGCTCGGCCAGCAGCAGCATCGGCCCTTCCAATGCATCGAACCGCGCAAGCGTGGCGCGCCGCGCGCCGATCCATTCGGGCGAGGGCCGCACCCACGACGGCTCGTAATGCATGAGCGCGATGTCCTGCCGCAGCGCCTCGCCGGTGGCCAGCGCCGCGGCCGCCTGGGTGCGCCGCGTCGCCACGTGCGTGAGCGCGGTCAGCCTGGCCCACTGCTCGCGCAACGCGGCCAGTGTCGCATCGACGCGCCCGCTGACGCTGACCGGCCAGACGCGCGTGAAGATCAGGTAGACGACCACGTTGCCGAGCAGGATCCCGATCGTGCGGTCGCGCGCGATCGTCAGGTCGAAGGCCGGCGCCGCGCCCTGGATCACGCACAGGAAGAACGCGAACGCCACCTGAAAGCCCGCGTAGGCGATGCGCGGCGAGCCGAACGCGATCCACGCGGACAGCCACGAACCGATCAGCACCACCAGCAGCAGTTGCGCGATCGAGTTCAGCACCGGCATCACGAACACCAGCGCGGCCGTGCCGAGCGCGGCCCCGACCAGACAACCGACGATCCGCAGCGTGAGCTTCTCGACGGTTTCCGCGGTGGTGCCGAGCGACACGACGTAGACCGTGATGAAGCAGGTATGGATGCCGGACCAGTCGAGTTGCGAATAGGTCAGGTAGCAGATCATCGCGGCCACGGTGGTCTTGAGCGCGTAGCGGATGTGCTCGGGATTGCTGAATGCATCGGGCAGGAAGAAGCCGCCGCGCTTCTTCTCGACGGGCGGCGGCACGTCCGCCGTCGGCGTGGCGAAGCCGGTGAGCGCGTCGTCCAGCTTGTCGACGGCCAGCCGGGCAAGCGGCGTCAGGCCGTCGCGCGGCGGCAGCGCCAGCGTGATCTCGACCGGATAGCCGCCCGCTTCCAGCATCGCCGCCATCTCGTCGAGCGTCTCGGCGAGCGGCGCGACGAACGCGGCCGGCAGGCGCGCCGCCGGCTCGCGGCTCACGAGCGACGCGACGCCGAGAATCGCGAGCGTCGACGACATCGCCTGCTTGAACGCGGGCGCGTCCGCACGCTGCGTCGAGCCTTCCAGCACCGACAGCTTGAGCCAGGTGCCGAGCTGCGCGTCGCCGAGCCGCACGCCGGCGTCGATCGCGTCGCGCGCCGCCTCGGGCTCGCGCAGCGCGTGCGCCGCGAGCCGCAGCCGCTTCGCGATTTCGCGGCCCATCAGCTTGCGCGGCGAGGGCGCGCATGCGAGGTTCACGACGATCGCCACCGCGACCGGAATCGCGACCATCAGCCACGCATACAGCAGCGCGCGCGTCGCGGCCTCGCCGAACGGCACGCTGCCGAGCTTGTCGAGCGTATAGCCGATGAGCATCGCGATGATCGCGCCGACCGGCCGCAGCTTGCTCGCCGAGGTGACGAACAGCAGCCCCGCGGACAACACCGCGATCCCCGCCACGCGCAACGCCGGCTCGTCGAGCACGACGAGCGCGACGCCCAGCACGATCGCGATCACGACCGTGATCAGCAGCAGCATCACCGTGCTCAGCACCACGCTCGTCACGCGGTCAGCGCGGATCAGGAAGAACACGACATAGGCGGACAGCGCCGCCTCGGGCGTGCCGTACACCATCGTCACGAGCGTCGTCAGTGCGCAGATCAGCGCGACGCGCGAGGCCGTCGCCGCGCGCCCCGGGAACGGCGCGAGCAGCTTGCGCAGATCGGCGAGACCGGGCCGCCGCAGTTCAGCGGCAAACCGCGCCATGCCTGACCTCGACGATCGCGCTGGCGCCGACCCGCACCAGCCGCTCGGCCGGTTCGTCGAGCCGCACCCGCACCGGGAAGCGCTGCGCGACCCGCACCCAGTTCACCGATTGCTGGACGATCGGCAGCGCGCGCGGCAGGTTGATGCGATCGGAATCCGCGACGCCCGCGCCGATGCCGACGACCTTGCCGTTGATCGCCTGGCCGCGATCGATCATCGAATAAACGGTCGCGCAATCGCCGATCGCGATGTGCTTGAGCGCGCCCTCGCGGAAGTTCGCGACCGCGAACCACTCGTCCGCATGCACCAGCGTGAACAGCGACTGGTTCGGCGCGACCGTCTCGCCCGCGAGCACCGTGAGGCCCGTCACGTAGCCGTTGTGCGGCGCGCGCACCACGGTCTGTTCGAGGTTGTACTGCGCGAGCGCGACCGCGGCCTCGCGCGCGTGCACGCTCGCGATCGCGCCGGCGTCGTCGCCGACCGCCTGCGCGCTCGCCTGCTTCTGCTGCTGCGCCTGGCGCAGCGACAGTTCCGCATCGCGCTGCGCGACCTGCGCCTGATCCAGCTGCTGCGCCGGCACGTAGCCCTTCGCCGCGAGCGGCGCGATCCGGTCGACATTGCGGGTCGCGAGCGCGTAGTTGTGCGCGGCCTTGCTGGTCTGGTCGTCGGCGACCGCCGCGTTCGCGCGCTCGCTCGTGATGGTCTTGTGCCGCGTATCGAGCGACGCGCGCGCCAGTTCGAGATCCGCGCGCGCCTGCTGCAACGTGAGGCGGTACGGCTGCGGATCGATCTCGAACAGCAGGTCGCCCTGCTTGACGCACTGGTTCTCCTCGACCGCGAGCCGCACGATGCGCCCGCCGACGGGCGTCGCGACGTGCACGACGTCGGCGTCGATCGTCGCGTCGTCGGTCGATGGAAAGCGCGACGAACGGTAATACGCATAGCAGGCGATGAGCACGCCGAGCGCGATGATGACGATCGCGATCACGCGGCCCTTGACGGAGATCTTGCGTACGCCGGCCATTTTCATAGCAGTTGCCCCGTGCCGATGAGCCAGACCAGCGCGGCGATCGCGATGCCGATCGCGACGCACACCGTCAGCTGCGACGGCATCACCTGCGCGAGGCCGGTCGAGACGAACAGCCGGTGCGCGAGCAGCGCGCCGACGAGGCCGAGCACGCCGCCCACCAGCCACAAGGGAAAGTACGCGCCGAAGATCTCGAACGAGGGCGCGCCGCGCGACGTGCAGCCGGGCAGCAACAGCGCAGCGCTCGCCGCGGCCGGCAGCCGCCTCGCGCGTGATGAAGACAGAGTTGGGGACATGGGCGCGTGTGGCATGCAATTGTCATAGTACGAACGAATTGCGCGTACTTTACCAGCGCAGCCAGCACAACTGAATCACTCCGGCACTCGAAATTCGGGCCGCGCTCCCATTCACGCCGATACGTTTAGGAATGCTGTTTCAGCGTCTCAAACAGCATTGCAACCATTTCGTAATACTGTCAACGATCGCACGCCCGGACCGCGCGCGATCATCATTTCAGTTTCAGGAACAGTTCATTGCGCGCCGCGTGCCGGCACGCCGAAGAGGATCGTCAACACGCCGAGCACCAGGACGCCGACCGCGCCGACGAATACGCCGTTCACGCCGCTCGCGTCGAACACGGCCCCGCCCGCGGCCGCGCCCGTCGCGATCGCCATCTGCACCGCCGCGATCATCAGGCCGCCCGCGCTCTCGGCCTCATCGGGCACGGTGCGCGTGATCCAGGTCGACCAGGCGACCGGAATCCCGCCGAACGCCATGCCCCACAGCGCGACCAGCAGCGCATCCGCGAACGGCGCGCGGCCGAGTAGGACCAGCGCCGCGCCGAGCACGATCATCAGCGCCGGCATCGCGATCAGCACCGGCCGCAGGCTGCGCTCGATCAGCCGGCCCGCGAGCGAGGTGCCGATGAAGTTCGCCACGCCGTAGCCGAGCAGGATCGCCGACAGGCCGCTCACGCCGACGCCCGTGACGATTTCAAGGAACGGCTGCAGATACGTGAAGAACGCGAAGTGCCCGACGAACACGAGGATCGTCGCGAGCATCCCGAGCGCAACCCCCGGCCGGCGCAGCACGTCGAACAGCGTGCGCAGCCGGGTCGCGCCGCTGGGCGCCATCGCGGGCAGCGTGGCCGCGAGCCAGGCAAGCCCGAGCACGCCGAGCCCCGCCGCGATCAGGAACACGTCGCGCCAGCCGATCAGTTGACCGAAGTAGCTGCCGAGCGGCGCGGCCGCGATGGTCGCGACCGACACGCCGCTGAAGATGATCGACAGCGCGCGCGGCACCATCGCGGGCGGCACGAGCCGCATCGCGGTGGCGGCCGCCATGGTCCAGAAGCCGCCGAGCGCGACGCCGAGCAGCACCCGGCCCAGCAGGACGAGCGGCAGCGTCGGCGCGAACGCGACGCACAGGTTCGAGGCGAGCAGCAGCGTCATGAACGCGAGCAGCACGCGCCGGCGGTCGATATGGCGGGTCGCCGCGGCGGTCAGCAGGCTCGTCACCAGCGCGACCGTCGCGGTGGCCGTCACCGCCTGCCCCGCCACGCCCTCCGTCACGCGCAGGTTCGACGCCATCGGCGTCAGCAGGCTCGCGGGCAGGAATTCCGCCGAGACGAGGCTGAACACGCCGAACGCCATCGCGAACACGGCGCCCCACGCGGGCTGGACGCACGCCTCGGCCGGGACGAAGTCGGCGGACTGGATGCTGGTACTCATGCGGGATTCCGTCTGCAATCGGTGATGGACAAGGTCGTCAGCGTACCGATCGGCAGCGGGACGATCTATGACATAAAATCCGCATTACTTGATCAATCGTCCGGATTCCACGCCGATGCCCGCTACCCTGCCCTCTGTCGACCATCGCGACCTCGTGAGCGAACTGCTGCTCGGCATGCGTCTGTCGGGCGTCAAATATCGCCGCATCCAGGCCGCGCCGCCGTTCGGCGTCAGCTTCGGTCATACGCCCGGGCGCGCGCAATTCCATTTCGTGGCGCGCGGCGCGGTGCTGCTGAGTGTCGAGGGTGGCGCGCCGTGGACGCTGTCGGCCGGCGACGCGCTGTTGCTGCCGCACGGGCGCGCGCATGCGCTGCTGTCCGCGCCCGACGTGCCGTGCCGTGCGATCACCGCGTTCGAGGCGGTGCCGATCTGCGATGCCGTGACCGGCGTCAGCGCCGCGCAGCCGTTCGAGCACGTCCGCGCGGGCGCGCCGGGTGCGGACGAGGCGTTGATTTTCAGCGGCTGCATGGACCTCGATCTCGGCGGGATGCAGCCGCTCGTCGCGTCGATGCCCGAGGTGATGCATGTCGGCACGCTGGTCGACCGCTATCCGGAGATCCGGCCGATCCTCGACGCGATGGAGCGCGAATCGTGCGCGGAACGGGCTGGATTCGCCGGGATACTCGCGCGGCTCGCCGACGTGGTCGCCGCTTGTATCGTGCGCGGCTGGGTCGAGTGCGGCTGCGGCGATGCGTCGGGCTGGGTGCGCGCGCTGCGCGACCCGCGGCTCGGCCGCGCGATCGTCGCGCTGCATCGCGAGCCGGGGCGGAATTGGACTGTGGCGGAACTCGCGGCCGAGATGGGGCATTCGCGCACGGTGTTCGCGGAACGCTTTCTGGCGGCTACGGGTATGACGCCGGTGCGGTATTTGACTGAGTTGCGTATGCGGCTCGCTGCGCAGTGGATTGCGCGTGACTGTGAGCCGATTGAGAATGTCGCTTATCGGCTGGGATATGGGTCGCTTGCGGCGTTTAGTCGTGCGTTCAAGCGGGTTGTGGGGCATCCGCCTGGGGTCGAGAGGATGCGGGAGGGGGGGGTGGTCGATGGGTAAGTGGTCGGGTCTTGAGGTTCAGCGCCTGATGCATCACGGATCAGAAGACGCTCGATCGCCAGCTGGTGCATGAGCGCTAAACTGTCACATATAGTTGGACACACGCAGCACCCATCCACCTCGAAGGACGCCAAATGATCGACCACGTTTACATCTCAGTCACCGACATCGACAAGGCGATGGCGTTCTATTCGGAAGCCTTGAAGCCACTAGGCTGGAGAGTGTTCGGCAACTACGACTCCGCCTCGGGCCCGGATGGCATCCCGGATCTTTACGGCATCGGCGACGACGTGTATGGCAACGGAAAGGGTGTTGGATCGAGCATCTGGCTACGTCAACGCAGGCACGGCGAGACCGGGCTTTACCTCGGGATCGTCTGCGACACGAATGAACTGGTCGACGCCGCCTACGCAGCTGCAATCAAAGCCGGCGGCATCGATGAAGGGAAGCCGGCAGATCGTACCTATTTCGCCCCCGGATACTACGCCGCCAATGTTGCTGACTTCGATGGCAATCGTCTTGAGTTCGTACACAAGGCGTGGAACCCCAAGCGAAACGCATAGCAATCCGGGCTGCCTGCACCAGCTTCGGGCGATCCTGTATCGAATATCTTGTGATTGACCGAAACGAGTCGGCAACGGCCCATCCCAAAAGATGGATTTTGAGAACGGCCGTTCCTTGCACGGCGACTCGAATGACGAATTCGGACGTCCACGAAAATACCAGGCGCAGGTTTCGGCGTAGCTTTCTGATTGAGTTCTTGTCAGATAAGTCGCAAAGACCGACGCTCACCGCGTGACGCCCAACACCAAGCCCCGCACCCACCTCATTCCACATCACGCCGACGCGGTACGATCGCCACGCCCAATGCGATCGATCCACCTGCAACGCTCGCACGTCGCCGCGGCGGCGTGTCGGCATGCGCCGCAGCAAGCCTCCCATACAACTCCGGCCGACGCACACCGAACCACGCGCGGCCCGCACTGCGCGCCGCGATCCGCGCATCCGCCAGCACCGCCTCGGCATCGCTCGCGACCAGACACCCCGCCGGATCGATCACACAGGCGAGAGGCTCGACCGCCGACGAGACCCCCACCCCATTCGCCACCACATAAACCCCGTTATCAAGCGCACGCGCCGGCAGCACGCAACGCGCCCAGGCATGGGAATCACGCGTCGACAACCGATGCGGCGCGATCAGCAAATCGGCCCCCGCGAGCGCCGCGACCCGCATCGTATCGGCGACAAACACATCCGCATCGAGCAGAATCCCGATCCTCATCCCCCACGGCGATGACTGCACGCTCACGCTGTCGCCGCGCGCGAAGCGCGGATCGCGCGCATGCAGCTGACGGTGCCAGTGCCAATACCCGCCCGGCGCGCAAAGCGCATAGCTGTCGTACAGGCGACCATCACGCCCCTGCTCGATCAGCCCGACACCCGCCGCCACGCCGGTCGCATCAACCGCACGCGCAAGCGCGGCCAGCGCCGGACCGTCAACCGGCTGCGCAAGCGCGGCCAGCGCACCCGTGCCGAACGCCGCCGGATCGACACCGCCCGTCAGACACGCAGGCGGAAACACCGCCAGCTCAACCCCCTCCCGCGCCGCCCGCCGCAACGCCCCTGCCAGCGTCGCAGCGCGCGCGTCGGCATCGCCCGCCAGCGCAGGCAACGAAACCGACGCGATCCTCACCCCTCCCGATGCTGCTGCCTTCATGTCTCCCCCGTAGACGCATGCCCAAATCGGCACACCCCCATTGAAGCGCGACGCCTTAAATACGTAAAATGAATGTTTTGACGGTTTTAATAACCCAAGAGAATGGAACTCAAACTCCTCCGCGCATTCCTCACGGTGGTCGAATCCCGGCATTTCGGTCAGGCAGCCGATGCGCTCGCGCTGAGCCAGCCCGCGCTGAGCAAGCAGATCGCGGCGCTCGAATCGAGCCTCGGCGCGCGCCTGTTCGAGCGCGGCCGGCACGGCGCGGAGCTGACCACGTTCGGCGCGACCTTCCTCCCCGACGCCCAGGCACTCGTGCGCGACGCCGACGCGCTGCTCGCACGCGCCCGCGAGGTGGGCAGCGGCGCGCGCGGGCGTCTGCGCATCGGCGTGTGCATCTCGGTGCTGCCGCTCGCACCGCGCCTGATCGCCGAGTTCCGGCGCCGGCATCCGCAGGTCGACGTGACGCTGCACGACCTGCCGTCCGACATCCAAACCAGCCGCATGCTCGCCGACCGGCTCGACGTCGGCTTCATGCGCATGCCGGACGACCCGAACCTCGACGCCTTCCACGTCGTCGACGAATACCTCGGGCTCGCGCTGCCGCAGTCCATGCGGTTCACGCGGCTGCCCGCCAATCTCGAGGTGCTGAACACGCTGGGCTTCGTCGCCCTCACACGCAACCAGGGTTCCGGCATCGCCGCGCAGATCGACCGCTGGTGCGCCGCGCACGACTTCACGCCGCGCGTGACGCAGCACGCCGACGATATCCAGACCGTGCTCGCGACCGTGGTGGCGGAGGTCGGCGCGGCCTTCGTGCCGTCGCGCGCCGAACACCTGCTGCGCGACGCGCGCGTGCTGCGCCTGCGCGACGCGGCCGCGCGCTGGGAGATCGGGCTCGCGTGGCACGCGGGCCGCGACAAGCCGGTGACCGCGCGCTTCGTCGATTTCATGCACGACGCGCTCGCGGCCGCCGCGCGCCGCCGCCCCCGTGCCTGACACGCCGACGGCCGCCCGCCGCCCCCGAACCCCGGCCCCGCACACGCGGCACAACCCGCGCGCACCGCTCGATGGCCCGCATCCGTTAAAATGACGGCCTTCGCGCTTTCGCGACCACCCCACCCAGGCCCGCGCCCTCCGCGCGCCCGACCGCCCGGCGCCCCCTGCCGGCGCCACCGAATCCAGCTGGAGATTGATCGTGTTCACCTGTAGAAACCAGAGCTGCGGCTCGCCATGGGCGCTGTCCGACGTCGTCATCAAGGACGAAGGCCAGGGCCTCCTGTTCCGCTGCCCACTGTGCGGCGCGCGCAATTACGTCGAGCGCTTCGAGGCCGAGGACGGCACGGTCGCCTATGAACAGCTGCCGGGCCGCCCGGATCTGTGGATGGCCCCATGAGCGCCGCCGCCCCGTTCAGCACACTGCCGCTGTCGCCCGCGACGCAGGCCAACCTCGCGCAGCTCGGCTATGCCGAGATGACGCCGATCCAGGCGGCCAGCCTGCCGCTCGCGCTCGCCGGCCACGACCTGATCGCACAGGCCAAGACCGGCAGCGGCAAGACCGCCGCGTTCGCGCTGAGCCTGCTCGCGCGCCTCGACACCAGCCGCTTCGACGTGCAGGCGCTCGTGCTGTGCCCGACCCGCGAGCTGGCCGACCAGGTCACGCAGGAGATCCGCCGGCTCGCGCGCGCCGAAGAGAACGTCAAGGTGCTGACGCTGTGCGGCGGCACGCCGATCCGCCCGCAGGCCGCGAGCCTCGCGCACGGCGCGCACGTCGTGGTCGGCACGCCGGGCCGCATCCTGGATCACCTCGATCGCGAAGCCCTCGCGCTCGGCGCGTTGAACACGCTGGTGCTCGACGAGGCGGACCGCATGCTCGACATGGGTTTCTTCGATGACATCGCCACGGTCGCGCGCCGCTGCCCCGCCACGCGCCAGACACTGCTGTTCTCGGCGACCTACCCGGACGGCATCGCGAAGCTCGCGCGCCAGTTGCTGCGCGAGCCGAAGGAAGTGAAGCTCGCCGAGCGCCACGACGACAGCAAGATCCGCCAGCGCTTCTATGAAGTGACCGAGGACGAACGGCTGCACGCGGTCGGCCTGCTGCTCGACCACTACCGGCCGGTCAGCACGATCGCGTTCTGCAACACCCGGCAGCAGTGCCGCGACCTGCTCGACGTCCTGGTCGCGCAAGGCATCCACGCGCTCGCGCTGCACGGCGAGCTGGACCAGCGCGACCGCGATCAGGTTCTGATCCAGTTCGCGAACCGCAGCTGCTCGGTGCTGGTCGCGACCGACGTCGCCGCGCGCGGCCTCGACATCGCGCAGCTCGAAGCCGTGATCAACGTCGACGTGACGCCCGACCCCGAGGTGCACGTGCACCGGATCGGCCGCACCGGGCGCGCGGACCAGGACGGCTGGGCGCTGAGCCTCGCGAGCATGAACGAGATGGGCCGGGTCGGCGCGATCGAGCAGGCGCAGGGCCGCGAGGTCGAATGGCAGCCGCTGGCATCGCTCACCCCCGCGAACGACAAGCCGCTCTTGCCGCCGATGGACACCTTGCAGATCCTCGGCGGACGCAAGGAGAAGATCCGCCCGGGCGACGTGCTGGGCGCGCTCACCGGCGACGCCGGCTTCAGCGCCGCGCAGATCGGCAAGATCAACGTGACCGAGTTCTCCACCTACGTGGCCGTCGAGCGCGGCATCGCGCGCGAAGCGCTGCGCAAGCTGAACGCGGGCAAGCTCAAGGGCAAGAAGGTCAAGGTCCGCATGATGAACGAATAGCGGGCCCGCCCCGCGCCGGCGGCGCGGCCCTCGCCGCGCCGCCGGACATAAAAATCGCGTAAACGCGCACACGAATCGACATAGGGCCAAATCAACGCGCCGCCGCCCGCACGCCCCGTCCGTCGCGGGCTTCGCGCACGGCGCGGCGCGCCGCACGGGGCGCGCCGCTGGCGCCCGCCTGATACCCCGGATCGCGACCCACAAACTTCGCGACAAATCCCCTCAATATGATTAATGAATCTGTAAGACGCACCCTGTAAACTGCAACCCTCCTGTAATCACGCACCGCTTGCATAAACCGGGCCGACGCCCACGTAGAACAAGCCGAGCCGCGCCCTGAAACGGCGCACCAGGTGCGTGCATACCTCCACGGATTCATGAAATTCACCGAAATGGCGCGACGGGCGGCGGGGATGCTGGCACGCACGTCCCGCCTGCCGTATCGCGATCGTCTGCTGTCGCCGCTCCTCGCGATCGGCATTGGCATCGCCTTGCTGCTCGTCTTCCAGCATCTGTCCTCGAGCGTCGACTACCGCTCCGTGATCCGTCAACTGCGCCGGCTGTCGGCCGGCGAATGGGGCGCGGCGCTGTCCGCCACCGCGCTCAGCTATCTCGCGCTCGTCGCCCGCGACGCGGTCGGGCTGCGCTATGTCGACGCGCGCGTGCCGCGCACCTCGCTGTGGGTCGGCGCGATCGCCGGCTCGGCGCTCGGCAACGCGACCGGCTTCGGCGCGCTCACGGGCGGCGCGGTGCGCGCGCGCGTGTACGGCACGTCCGGCGTGAGCCCCGCGCAGGTCGGGCGCATGACCGTGTTCATGAGCGGCACGCTCGCGGGCGCGCTCGTGCTGATGACGGCCGCCGGCATGCTCGGCGGCGCCGCGCAGCTCGCGCCGATGCTGCACGCCGCGCCCGCCTCGCTCGCCTGGGGCGGCGCGGCGCTGCTCGCGCCGTTCGTGCTGCTCGTCGCGCTGTGCGGCCGCGAGCCGCACCCGGTGCGCACGCGCTGGCGCTGGCTGTCGTTCAACGTGCCGGCGCGCCGCGACCTGGTCGCGCAGATCGGCTACGCGGTGATCGACGTGGTCGCGGCCGGGCTCGCGCTGTGGGCGCTGCTGCCGCACGCGGAGGTCGGCTTCGCGAGCTTCGTGACGATCTACGCGGCCGCGCTGCTGCTCGGCATGATCGGCCACACGCCCGGCGGGATCGGCGTGTTCGAATCGGCGATGGTGTTCGCGCTCGGCCAGAGCGTGCCCACCAACGCGATGCTCGCCGCGCTGATCGCCTATCGCGCGATCTACTTCGGCGTGCCGCTCGTGCTGTCGGCGGGCCTGCTCGCGCTGTTCGAGGGGCGCGCGCTGCGCGAACGCGCCGCGCGCGTGCCGCATCTCGCGCCGCTGTTCCTGAGCCTCGTGACCTTCTCGGTCGGCGGCATGCTGGTGATCTCGGGCGCGACGCCCGCGTTCCGCCATCGGATCGCGGTGCTGCACGACCTCGTGCCGCTGTGGGTGCTCGAAGGCTCGCAGGTGCTGTGCAGCGTGCTCGGCGTCGCGCTGCTGTTCGTCGCGCGCGGGCTGCTGCGCCGCCTCGACGCCGCCTGGTGGATGACCTTCGCGATCACGGCGATCAGCCTCGCGCTCTCGCTGACGAAGGGGCTCGCGTTCGTCGAGGCCGGCGTGCTCGGCTCGCTGCTCGGGCTGCTGGTCGCGAGCCGCGGTCATTTCAACCGCCACTCGTCGCTGTTCGCCGAGCGTTTCACCGCAAGCTGGTTCGCCTCGGTCGCGCTGGTGCTGATGCTCGCCGTGTGGGTGCTGCTGTTCGCGTTCCGCGACATCCCATACACCCGCGAGCTGTGGTCGCATTTCTCGTTCGACGAGCGCGCCTCGCGCGCGCTGCGCGCGACGCTCGCCGCCGGCCTGTGCGCGGCGATCGTCGCGCTGTGGCAGCTGCTGCGCCCCGCGCCCGGCCGCTTCGTGACGCCCTCCGAGCAGGATCTCGCCGACGCGGAGCGGATCGTGCGCGCGCAGGAATGCAGCGACGCCGGGCTCGCGCTGATGGGCGACAAGAGCTTCCTGTTCTCGGAATCGCGCGGTGCGTTCCTGATGTATGCGAAGCACGGCCGCACCTGGGCCGCGCTGCACGACCCGGTCGGGCCGCGCGCGGAGTGGGCCGGGCTGATCGGCAAGTTCATCGCGCTCGCGCATGCGCACGGCGGCCGCGCGGCGTTCTACCAAGTGCGCGCGAACGCGCTGCCGCTCTATCTCGATGCCGGCCTGACGCTGATGAAGCTCGGCGAGGAAGCGCACATCGCGCTCGACGCGTTCGACCTGAACGGCCCGCACCGCGCGCACCTGCGCTACGCGCTGCGGCGCGCGGAGCGCGACGGGCTCAGCGTCGAGACGATCGCGCCGGCCGACGTGCCCGACGCGCTCCCCGTGCTGCGCGGCATCTCCGACGACTGGCTCGACAGCCGCGACGCGCGCGAGAAGAGCTTCTCGGTCGCCGCGTTCCATGACGGCTATCTCTCGACCCAGTCGGTGATGCTGGTGCGCCAGGGCGGCGCGCCGATCGCGTTCGTCACCTTCATGACGACCGACCTCAACACCGAGGCGACGGTCGGCGTGATGCGCCACGTGCCGGGCGCATCGCCGTATGCGATGGAATACCTGTTCACGCAGCTCGCGCTGCACCTGAAGCAGGACGGGCTGCTGCGCCTGAGCCTCGGCATCGCGCCGTTCTCCGGCATGGGCGCGGCGCCGATGTCGTCGCCGTGGCACCGGCTCGGCCGGATCGTCTGGCGCTTCGGCGGCCGTTTCTACAATTTCCGCGGCTTGCGCGCGTTCAAAAGCAAGTTCGAGCCGCATTGGGAGCCGCGTTATCTCGCGGCATCCGGCTCGGTCGGGGTGTTCGTCGCGCTGGCCGATTTATCCATGCTGGCGGGAGGTCGGCGTTCATGATGTATTCAGTTTGGCGGCGCGCATTCGTAGGCGCGACGATGGCGGCAACGGTCGCGCTGGCGCATGCCGCGCAGCCGGAAACGATGTCCGGCGGACGTTACGGCGACGTGAGCGTCACCCGTCCGGCCGGCGCGATGCGCGGTTTCGTCGTGCTGTTCTCCGATGAGGGCGGCTGGCGCGCGAGCGACCAGACAGCCGCCGACACGCTCGCGAACGCGGGCGCGATGGTGGTCGGCGTCGATACGCCGCGCTATGCGGCGAATCTCGCGCAAAAGGTCGAGGCATGTCATCACCTGGACGGCGACGCCGAAGCGGTCAGCCATCAGCTCGAGCGGCAGATCCGCTCGCCGCGCTATTTCGCGCCGATCGTCGCGGGCAGCGGCCAGGGCGGTGAACTGGCGCGGCGCATCCTGCAGCAGGCGCCGGAGAACACCATCGCCGGCGCGGTCGCGGTGGGCGCATCGCGTCCGCTCGATCCGCGCTTCAAGCCCTGCCAGCCCGATCCGTCGGTCAGCCGCCGCGCGACACCCGGCTTCGTCGAGAGCGCGCCCACGGGCGACGCCGCGAAGGTCGCGGCGCTCGTCGCGCCGCACCTGCGCGACGGCAGCGCCGACGAACTCGACGTCTCGGACCTGCCGCTCGTGCCGCTGCCCGCGCGCCAGCCCGATCCGGACGGCCTGCTGGCCATCGTCATCTCGGGCGACGGCGGCTGGCGCGATCTCGACAAGACGATCGCCGAGGCATTGCAGAAGGACGGTGTGTCGGTGGTCGGCTGGGACAGCCTGCGTTACTTCTGGAGCGAGAAGCCGCCCGCGCAGACGAGCCGCGACCTCGCGCGCGTGATGCGCACCTACATGAAGCGCTGGCACGCGCGCCACGTCGCGCTGATCGGCTATTCGTTCGGCGCGGACGTGATGCCGTTCGCGTACAACCGCCTGCCGGACGACCTGAAGGACAAGGTCCGGGTGATCTCGCTGCTCGGCCTCGCGCCCGCCGCCGATTTCCAGATCCGCGTGACCGGCTGGCTCGGCATGCCGGCCAGCGACAAGGCGCTGCCCGCGCGGCCGGAACTCGCGAAGCTGCCGCCTGCCGCCGTGCAGTGCTTCTACGGCGCGACGGAGAAGGACTCGCTGTGCCCGGCGCTCACCGGCACCGGCGTCGACGTGATCCCCACACAGGGCGATCACCATTTCGGCCGCGACTACGTCGCGCTCGAGCAACGCATCCTCGCGACCTTCCGCAAGCGGATCGCCAACCTGCCGAAGTAATGCCGCATCGCCGCGAAGCGCCCCTCCCCGGTGCGCGCTTCGCGGCGGTACGCGCCTCGCGCATTTCGCCGCGCGTCGTTCCGCGCCGCATCATTCAGCGAATTCGAATAAGCGCTCGACTACTTCGCGCGCGGCGCTGTTTTTTGTTCTTACGCTACCTATACTCGACCCCATGCAGGCACGCTGCATGACGTAACGCTTGCGCCCTTGCCGTCACATCAAGCCAGCCACAAGACAGCGCATGTCCGATTTGTAATTCAGACCATTCCTTGCGGCGAGAACCGAACGCGGCAAATCGCCTTATTCTTCAACTGCGTGGCCGATAGCGTCATTCCGTATCTACAAAATAAACGTAAGGATTATGCAATCCGGCTTAATCAGACGAATCAAAAACAATTCGTCCGCATCAAACATATTTTGACCACGCGTTTCTGTCTTGCTATGGTTTCGGCACCCGACCAGCCAGTTCGGTCACCATTCCGAGACGCCGCCCCGCCCTTGCCGGACGGCCTGACGAATGCACCGGACAGCCTGGAAAGGGCAGCGCGGTACATGACGAAAAAGCCGCCGGCGAACGCGACGATGCGACCGGCGGACGCGACAGAGGTGGGGTTCCCGACATTCAATCGAATTGCAGGCAAGCATCAATCAAAATGTAAGGATTCCTCTTCATTTGATTGATGGCTCGTCGCAATCGATTTCGACCTCCTCTTTCCCATCGAAAATCATGTCCCGCCGGATATTCATCTGCATGCGGGTTGATTTCTCTATAGATAATTTCGCATAACGAATCATTTATTCAAGCAATGAACCGACGCATTCAATGACGGCGCCGTGTCCACAGGTATCAGGCAGTAGGGGTGCAGGCAGCGATCGTGCATCGCATAAGAGCGCCGAGATCCGGACCCCGGGGTAACGAGGCCCCGGCGTACGCGGCGGATGGGGTCTTACCGACGAGTGAGAGGAGCAAGATGAAACAACGAGCATTGGCGGTGGCGATCAGAAGAATCGTGTGGGCGGAGCTTGCGTTGACAGCCACGCTGGCGTCGCCGGCGTTCGCGCAAAGCCAGCCCGCGCCGGGCGCCGTCGCGGTCGCGGCCGAAGTGGCCAAGCAGGCGCCGACCACCGTCGCGCAGGCCGCCCCACCCTCCGTCGTGCCGGCCGACGCGGCCGCGCCGGCCTCGGACGCGGCCGCCGCGCCCGCCGCCCCGGTCAAGGCCGGCCAGGGCAACGTCGCGCAGATCAAGCGCTTCGAAGTGACAGGCTCGCTGATCCGCAGCGCCGACAAGGTCGGCTTCAACCAGGTGCAGACGGTCAGCCAGAAGGAGATCCAGGAGAGCGGCTACACCAACGTCGCGGACTTCATGCGCGGCGTGTCGGCCAACTCGGCGAGCAGCTGGAGCGAAGGCCAGACCAACGGCTTCGCCGCGGGCGGCGCGGGCATCGCGCTGCGCGGCCTCTCCGAGAAATACACGCTGGTGATGGTGGACGGCCAGCGGGTCGCGCCGTATGCGTTCGCGTCGAACGGCACGGATACGTTCTTCGACCTGAACACGCTGCCGCTCAACATCATCGACCACATCGAGATCGTCAAGACGGGCGCGGTGTCGCAGTACGGCTCCGACGCCATCGCGGGCGTGGTCAACATCATCACGAAGAAGAACTTCCAGGGCCTGCAGCTCGACGGCAGCTACGGCGGCGCGACCCAGGGCGGCCAGGGCACCACCAAGTTCAGCATCCTCGGCGGCTTCGGCGACCTCAACGCGGACCGCTTCAACGTGACGGCGGCCGCCAGCTTCTACCGCGCGACCGGCTTCACGATCGCCGATCGCGACACCACCAAGAACCAGGACTTCACGGGCCAGCCGGGCGGCCTGTCGCTGCTCGCGCCTTCGTTCTGGCAGACCAACGGCGGCGCGACCGCGCAGGCGCTCGCCGGCTGCCCGTTCGGCGGCTCGGTGAAGCCCGCCGCGAGCAACTATCTGACCGCGGGCGCCGGCATGGGCGGCACGATCTGCGGCGCGAACTCGGGCGAATCCACCTCGATCGCGCCGTGGACCGAGCGGCTCAGCGCGAAGGTGCACGCGGACTTCAAGGTCAACGACGCGATCACCGCGTTCGGCGACCTGTGGGTCAGCTCGAACAACACCGACCAGAACAACGGCGTCGCGACCGTCGGCAGCCCGTCCTCGCCGACGCTCACGCTCAACCCGGCGACCGGCCAGCTGAGCCAGTTCAACAGCGTCGTGCCGGTCAGCAACCCGTACAACACGACCGGCGCCGCGACGCCGCTCGCGTACACGTTCCCGGGCACGGACTCCGACGTCACGCGTTCGACCTTCTGGCGCTTCGCGACCGGCGTGAAGGGATCGTTCACGATGCCGTACGGCGACTGGGACTGGTCGACCGCGTACAGCCATTCGCAGAGCATCGTGACCAACACGCTCAACAACGTGCTGAACGCGAGCGTGGTGAACAACATGTACCAGAACGGCACGCTGAACTTCGCGAACCCGTCCGCGACGCCGAACGCGTTCAACGGGCTGTACAT
The DNA here is from genome assembly GCF_058803765.1 of Burkholderia sp. GW821-FHT14F03. NCBI lineage: Bacteria > Pseudomonadati > Pseudomonadota > Betaproteobacteria > Burkholderiales > Burkholderiaceae > Burkholderia > Burkholderia sp. GW821-FHT14F03. The sequence continues at coordinate 49,580 of NZ_JBXAPG010000037.1, read as the reverse complement.
GCAGACCGGCAACCAGGGCGTGTCGAAGCTCGACGCGATCGACGCGACGCTGTCGACGCCGAACCTGTTCAAGCTGCCGACGGGAGACGTGGGCTTCGGCCTCGGCGCGCAGTTCCTGCATGAAAGCGAATTCATCGGCCAGAGCGCGCCGTCGCTCGAAGGCTTGGTCCTGAACCCGCTCACGCAGTCGGTCAGCGGCTCGCGCAACGTCGCGGCGGTGTATTACCAGTTCGACATTCCGATCATCCGCAACCTGACCTTCAGCCAGTCGGGCCGCTACGATCACTACAGCGACTTCGGCGGCGCGTTCTCGCCGCGCTTCGCGCTGCGCTACCAGCCGATCAAGGAATTCACGATGTACGGTTCGTACAATCGCGGCTTCCGCGCGCCGACCTTCGTGGAGAACACGCCGTCGCAGAACATCGGCCTGCAGCAATACGGCAACACCCTCGTGAACACGCTGCAGACCGGCAACACGAGCCTGCAGCCCGAGCGCACCCGCAACATCAACATCGGCTTCGAGACCTCGCCGACCCGCAACACCGACTTCGGCTTCGATTTCTACAAGATCTTCATCGACAACGTGATCGGCCAGGCCAACCTGAACACGGTGGTGGCCGCCAACAACCCGTCGCAGGTCGTCCGCGATCCGGTGACGGGGCAGATCACCTACGTGATCCTGCCGTACCAGAACCTCGGCACGCTCGAAACCGACGGCTTCGAAGGCACCTTCCGCCAGGCGCTGCCGACCAAGATCGGGACCTTCACGCTGTCGGCGGACTGGGCCTACGTGCATCACTTCAAGATCGGCTTCCCGGGCAGCCCGACGGTCGACTCGGCGGGCAACAACTTCGCGATCACGCAGCCGTTCGGCGCGAGCTTCCCGCGCTGGAAGGGCAATACGTCGCTGAACTGGGCGTACCACAAGTGGAGCGCGACGCTGACCTGGGAATACACGGGACCGTACTCGCAGGCGCTCGGCGTCGCCGCGCCGTCGCCGGCCGAGGACAGCGTGGCGTCGTACAGCCAGTTCAACCTGTTCGTGAACTACAACGGCTTCAAGAACTGGACGCTGTACGGCGGCATCAACAACATCTTCAACCGTGCGCCGCCGTTCGATCCGGTCTGGCAGAACGCGCTCAGCCAGGGCGGGTATGACCAGTCGCTGTACATGTACTACGGCCGCTTCGTGCAGGTCGGCGCCACCTACAAGTTCTGATCGCCGGCCACACCACCGGCATTCGACGGGCCGCTCCCCTTCCCTTACCCACCCTTGGGAGCGGCTTTTTTTTGGTTCATCGCGGGAAACCGTGGCGGTTTTCCGGGCAGTGGGTCGTCTGACCGACGGTTTGCCAAGCTTATTTTTCCTCGGGCTTTTTCATCGGTGAATCATCGCAAGCGTTGATCGCGCCACTCTGCGTCTTGAACATCAGCGTGATGCGCATCGTCGGGCAGGTGCGCGACACACCGCGCGCGACATGGTAGACGAAACCGGGAAAAACCAGCAGCCGATTCGGTTTCGGATAGATCGCCGCCAGAATGTCCGTCCGGTCCTTGTTGAAGAGGACCGTTTCGCCTCCCCAATCCGGATCCCAGTGTTCGTGCGGGTAGTACACCGCCGTGCAGGCACCCATCGCGAGTGAATCGGTATGCACCGCTCCATCGGTGCCGTAGGGCAAGCCGTTCGCGTAGCAGCTCTGCAGCGCATGACGCGGCAGATACGACCGCGCGACGCGCTGCCAGCACGCGTGCAACAGCGGCGCGCAGGCGGCCAGTTCATGGCTTGCGTCGTGATGCCCGTCTCGCTGCACAGGATCCCGCGATCCGGCGAAGTGCCGGTTCCAGAATGATTCGGCACCGGCTCCGTTGTGCGAGCGCCAGCCGTGGTGCCACGCACCGTCCGACAGGAATTGATAGACCGCCGCCTGCTCGTCGCGGGGCAGCAGGTCGTCGATGATGGTGATGTCTTGCCAGGCGCGCCTCGCGCCTGGCAGGGTGTCGAGATTCATCCCTACTCCGTCGATGACCGCAGGCGGCGGCCGCCCGCCGTTCAGAATTTCCAGCTCAGATTGCCTTGCACCGCGTGATCCGATTGGCGGCTCGCCAGCGCGCCCGAGTACCCGATGCTCGCGCGGCCACCCTTGCCGAACGCGAAGCCGGCATCCACGCTGACCACCGCCGCGTCCTTCGCAACCGGTACGCTCGCGACCGTAAACCCGCTGCTGCCAGACGCGAACGCGAGTGTCGCGACCGGACGGCCGCTCGTCAACGCATGCTGCCACCCCACGCTGCCCTGCAGCGTAAGCTGCAGCGCCGACGTCAACGCCAACCGCGTCGTGCCGCGCACGCCGAGCGTCGAGAACGACACGTCGTTGCTGCCTTCCTGCACGCGCACCGCGGCCGCGCCGCCAGTCTCGGTCATCCCATTGTTTGTGAGGTGAACGTACGCGAACCGGCCGAATGGCTCGACCTCGGCCGCGCCTCCGGTCGCGAGCCGGTAGGCCGCCTCGGCGAACACCTGGGTCGTCTCGGCGTTCAGCGTGCCAGTCTCGTTTTCCGACGTTGCGCCGTACTGAACGTAGCGGTCAACGCCACCTCGGTGCCATGCGTGCACCACGCCCGCGCGCAACCCGAATGCATTGGGTTGCCACGCAGCATACCCGCCGAGATGAAAGCTGTCGAACGAGGCAGAGGACGGTGCACCGCGCAGGCTGACGCCGCTGTGGCTATAGCCCGTGAGGCCGCCCACACGGACGTCGTCGCGCACCGCCGCGTCCGTGCCTGCGAGAAAGCCCCCCGTCGAGCTGGTGTAGCCGCTGACGCCATCGCCGCGCGCGCTACCCCATGAACCCAGCAATCGCGCCCAGACGCTGGGCTGCGACGCGACCGCGTCACGCGTCGTCGCGATTCGGTCGAGCACCGCGTCGCGCACCTGCCGGCTTTCGTTGATGAGCGTCGCATAAGCGGCCGGGTAGATCTCGCCCGTCAATTGAGCGAGCGTCGCCTGCGGCGCCAGTGCGGAAGTCGCGAACAGCACGCTGTTGTATACAGCGCTGCCCGGATTCAACGTCTCCAGCGCGTTCGCGACGCCGCGTTCGTTGTCCGTGCGCGCGACGCTCGCGAACGGCGTGGCGCTGCGGTTCACGACCAGACTGACGCTCGTCGGACCATACGTCAGCGCCGGCGACACGAACAGATAACCGCCGGGCGCGGCGAATTGGCCTTCGACACCGCCCGCCGCGTTGAAGATGTCGAAGCGACGTCCCAGCACGGCGCGCGACTGTTCCGCACTCAACGGCGGCGGTGCGTTCTCGAGCGCGAGGCTCAACGCTCCGCCCGCCACGCGCGCCTTGCCGCCCGCGTCGATCCGGTCGCTCGCGCCGCTCGGCGACAACTCGACCGCGTAGGTCGAGCCCGGTGCGAAACGCACGTCGCCCGCCACCGACAGCGCGCCGATCGAGTGCCCCGGCGCGACGGTGCCGCCCGCCGTCGCGGTCAGCGAGCGCATCGCGCCGTTGCCGTTCACGAGGCCACCGTTCCCGACCGATACATCGCCGCTCGCGCCGTCGAGCGACGCGCGTCCGCCATCGACCATGACGTTGCCAGTCCGACCCGTGATCGCGGCCACGCCGAGCGCCTTGATATTCACGTTGCCGCTCACGCCCCCCAGCGCGGCGACGCCGTTCGTCAGCAGCACATCGCCCGTCGTTCCCGTGCTTTTCACGGCGGCGGCGCCCGCCTGGTCGATCGACAGACGCGCACTCGTACCCGCGATCGTCGCGACGCCTCCGTTCACCGCGACGTCGGCCGTACGGCCGTTCACCGTGAGCCGTCCAGCTGCGTTGACCACCGCGCCGGACGCGATCGAGCCATCGATCCGCAGTTCGCCGCCGTCGACGGTCGTCAGCCCGCGGTAGGTGTTCGCCCCCGCGAGCGTCAATACGCCCCCGCCCGATTTCACGAGACTGCCCTGGTATTCGCGGGCCTGATAAGCCGCCTCGCGAGCGACGCCCGTCGCATAATCCACTTTGTCGCCATCGCTCGCAGCGGCGGGCAGCCCCTGCTCCCAGCCCTTCGCCTTCAGCGTGCCGAGCCACGCGCGATGCTCGGCGTCGTCCTCGATCTTGCGTGCCGCGAGTGCAACGTCCGAGATGTCGTTCGACCACGCGTCGGCGACGCCGGTCGGCAGCGCGGCGCGGAACGTGCCGAGCAGTTGCCCCGGCCCGTTCATGGCCTTGCGCAGGTCGACGAGCCCCCAGCCGCCAAACGTGTTCGGCACGTTCGTCGTTCCCGGCTTTGCGGGGTGGACGGGCGAATACAGGCTGTTGTTGCTGTCGTAATCCGGCCGGCTCGGGTCCGGCTCCATGTTCTGCGCGGTGGTGAACATCACCGACAGCGCCTGCTCGCTCGTCATGTACGGAAACCGCTCCATGATGAGCGCGAGCGCCGCAGACGCGTGCGGCGCGGCGGCCGACGTGCCGTTGAAGTTCGCGTAGACCGCGCCCGTCGGCGCGGACGAACGGCCCGAATACGACGTGGACGGCACGCCTGTCGGCGCCATCACGCACCACCATTTCGCGATGCCGCACTGGTTGTAGACTTGCCCGCTCTGCTGGTCGTAGCCCGTCGTCGTCATCCAGTGTCCTTCCAGTTCCGGATGAAAGTATGCATACGAGCCGCGCAGGCTCGCGTTGTCGTAACCAGTATTGCCGGCGCTGAAATTGTTGACCACGCCGCCGCGTGACACCTTTGCCGCCGCATCGAGCCACGTGCCCTGTCCGGTCTGCGTGCGCACCGCCTCGTGCAACTTGTATGCGTCGGTGATAGTCGCGGGCGTGCTGTAGTCTTCTTCGTCCGGCTGCGAACCCCAACTGTTGCTGATGATGCGTACGCCCTTCGCCGCAAGCGCGTCGTAGACGTCGGCAAAGTATTTCGCGTTCGACGTCGGGAATTTCGGATCCGACACACCGAACAGGAAGCCGTCGGTCGCATTGGTGTTGCCCTCGTAGACCGTCGCGTCGGGCGCGACGCCGTGCATCCCGACACCATCGCGAGCCCCCCCGATCACGCCGCTCACGAACGTGCCGTGATTGTTGTTCTTCGCATTCAGCACACCCGACACGCCGTCGACGGTGACGGGCACGAAACGGCTGGCGGACAGTTCGGGATGTTGTGCGTAATAGCCTGAATCGAGTACTCCGACCGCGATGTTCTTGCCGGTGAAACCCGCCGCATACGCATACTCGGCGTGCATCGCGCCGAGCCCCCATTCGTTGGTGAACTCCGGCGTGCGCCAGCTCGCGGGATCGCCGCGTTTTCCGGGCTCCTGATACGGCGCGGCCTGTGCGGCGGCCGGCCTTGGAATCACGGCGGCGACGACGAGGAGTTGGAACAGCAGCATCGACGTGGAGCGGGGCGCCCAGTGGCGGTTGTTATGCGTCGCCATGCGAATTCTCCACGTGAATCAATTTGCCAATTATTAAGGTAGCCATTCTTATAATTAAGTTTGTTGTGTCAGAGTTCGCACGGAAATCCCCGTTGAACCAAGGGTCTGCGACGAAGATTTCTTAGCCGAAGTACGGTTATCCATCGGTGATGCCGGGCCTCATGGCGGCAGTCCCGCGAGCAGCACCTTGTGTTGAACATCACCCTATAGCCACCCGCCCACATCCAGAAGAAGATGCGGGGTAAATCAAATTGCCGATGCCACTGCCAACCAGAAAAATCTCGCTGGCATCAAGCTCTTACATATGGCGAATCCGCATACGCCGTCTCGAATTTATTCATACCAATTTTTATTGTCGCCGCATCGCGACTCAGAAAACAAAACGAGCATCGGGAGAATAATATTCACCCCGGATGAACATTATCTTTCGATGTTGCTGCGAATTGGCCTCATCAAGCAGAAGCATGCATTCGACGCTCCTTCTTGACGGCCAAAGATTGGCATCGAAAAAATAAAAAATCAATACGATTATCTTTCCTTTTCAAGGAGAACATAATTTATGAATTTTTGTGCATTAATGTGTTTGTTATCCCTACATTTCTACACAATGGAATTGCGGGTGACAGGCGTGATTAGCAGGATTGGCGTACCCGGCGACGTCATTGGCGAGCATCAACAGCGGCCGTGTTCAGTGCGGCGCTTCCCACGATTTTTCCTGCGGATGTATATGGCGCCCTCACTCGCCGCTCGGCAGGCGTCGCGCGGATCAATAGCGTTCGACGACGATGCCCGCGACGACGCATCGCGCGCGGGCATCGGGCATGGGACGCGCACAGCGCGCCGGCACGGGACGACCCGGGCCGCGTATTTTTGCTTTTGAGCTACAGCGCGGCGTCGATCACGAGGCTCGCGCGCACCATGCGGATCCGCGGATCGAAGAAATAGCCGCCGCCTTCGGTGTAGCGCAGCAGCAGCCGGCCGCAGTCGCGGCACGCCCACACGTCGCAGCGGTTGTACGGGAAGTAGCGCGGCGCGATGGGCGCGTCCGGCGACCAATAGCCGACGCCGTCCGGCAGCCATTCCCGATCGGACGGATCCGCGTCGTCATCGGCGCGCAACGTGCCGACCCGCGTCAATGCAGCTTCGTCGAGCGACAGGGGTTGGGACTGCCAGCCGTCGAGCGGCGTCTTCTGGCAGTTGCAGGCGGCGAAGGCGTGGGCTTCTGCGTGGGCGGCCAGTTCGCGGAGGGCATGGGCGTCGAGCGTCGGCGTCATCTGCGTGAGTCGTGGGTGAAGGGCGGAGACGGAAACGTCATTGTCGCCGAGCGCGGTGCGGCTGTCATGCCGGTGGTCGCGCTCGGGCCGACATGGCGGGGGCGCGCGCAAACGTCAACGCACGACCCGGCGTATAGTGGCCGCTGTCTCGATCGTGTCGGCCGCAAGCAGGACGGTGCGAGACGCCCCGCGGAACGCCGACGGCCTTGTCCGGCGTTCTCCCCTCTCCAGTCACCCATGACGCGCTCGAACGCCTTACCGTCGACCTATCTCATCACGCCCGAGCCCTCGGAGAGCCGGCCGTTGACGGATTTCATCGCGGACCTGGAGCGGACCTTGACGACGGGCGTCCGCCTGTTGCAACTCCGCGCCAAGACGGTCACGGCCGCGCAGTACGCGTGGCTTGCCGACGAGGCGCTCGCATGCTGCCGGCGACACGGCGCGCGCGTGCTGCTGAACGCGCCGCCCGACGTCGCGCGTGCGCATCGCGCCGACGGCATGCACCTCACCAGCACGCGCCTGATGGCCTGCACGAGCCGGCCGCTGCCTCCCGGGCGCCTCGTGTCCGCCGCCTGCCACGACGAACATCAGATCCGGCATGCCGAGCGCATCGGGGTCGACTTGCTGACGCTCTCGCCCGTCCTGCCGACCGCCACGCACCCCACCGCCATTCCGCTCGGCTGGGCGCGCTTTCGCGAACTCGCGGCCCTGACCTCGATCCCCGTCTATGCACTGGGCGGGATGTCCGCCGAGACCCTGGCCGACGCGCGCGACGCGGGCGCGCACGGCATCGCGGCCATTCGCGCGCTGTGGCAAGGCGTCGTTGAAAAATCCTGATCGAAGAAAACCTGCTCCTTCGATCGCGAAGTCCAACCGCCGCATCAACGCATCGACCTGTGTCCGCGCCGGGGTTCGAATCGCGTCGCTCACGATCCCGCTTCGCATCGGCAACCCGCCGCGCCCACTCGCGCGGCGCAAAAAAAACGGCCGGTCATGCCGACCGGCCGCTTCACCTCCAAGCCGGGCCACCCGCGCCCGGCCTGTCGCTCACGCGAGATCGAAGCGATCGAGGTCCATCACCTTGCTCCAGGCCGCCACGAAGTCGCGCACGAACTTCTCCTGCCCGTCCGTGCTGCCGTACACCTCCGCGAGCGCGCGCAACTCCGCGTTCGAGCCGAATACGAGATCGACGCGCGTGGCCGTCCACTTCAGCTGTCCGCTCGCGCGGTCGCGCCCTTCGAAGACATCCTGCGCGCCCGACACCGGCTTCCATTCGGTCGCCATGTCGAGCAGGTTCACGAAGAAGTCGTTGCTCAACGCATCCTGCTTTTGCGTGAACACGCCATGCCGGCTCCCCCCGACATTCGCGCCGACCACCCGCAGGCCGCCCACCAGCACCGTCATTTCGGGCGCGGTCAAGGTCAGCAATTGCGCCTTGTCGATGAGCAGCGCCTCGGCCGGCACCGTGAATTTCGCCTTCTCGTAGTTGCGGAAGCCGTCCGCGATCGGCTCCAGCACCGCGAACGACTCGACATCGGTCTGCGCCTGCGAAGCGTCCGCGCGGCCCGGCGAGAACGGCACCGTGACCGCATGGCCCGCGTTCTTCGCCGCGCGCTCGACGCCCACGCCGCCCGCCAGCACGATCAGATCGGCGAGCGAGATCCGCTTGCCGCCGGCCTGCGCGCCGTTGAACCCGGCCTGGATCCCTTCGAGCGTCTTCAGCACGCCGGCCAGCTGGTCGGGCTGGTTGACCGCCCAATCCTTCTGCGGCGCGAGCCGCACGCGCGCGCCGTTCGCGCCGCCGCGCTTGTCGGAACCGCGGAACGTGGACGCCGACGCCCATGCCGTCGACACCAGCTGCGCCACCGACAGCCCCGCGGCATCGATCTTCGCCTTCAGCGCCGCAACGTCCTGCGCATCGACGAGCGGATGGCTCGGCGCGGGAATCGGATCCTGCCACAGCAGTTCCTCGCTCGGCACTTCCGGGCCGAGATAGCGCGCGCGCGGCCCCATGTCGCGGTGCGTGAGCTTGAACCACGCGCGCGCGAACGCGTCGGCGAGTTCGTCCGGATGGTCGCGGAAACGGCGCGCGATCTTTTCATAGGCGGGATCGAAGCGCAGCGACAGGTCGGTCGTCAGCATCGACGGCGAACGGCGCTTCGACGGATCGTGCGGATCGGGGATGGTGCCCGCGGCCGCATCGCCCTTCGGCTTCCACTGATGCGCGCCGGCCGGGCTCTGGGTCAGCTCCCATTCGAGATCGAACAGGTTTTCCAGGAAATGATTGCTCCACTTCGTCGGCGTCGCGGTCCAGATCACTTCGAGGCCGGACGTGATGGCGTCGTCGCCGCTGCCGGTGCCGAAGTCGTTCTTCCAGCCGAAGCCCTGCTGTTCGAGGCCCGCCGCTTCCGGCTCCGGCCCCACGTGCGACGCGCTCGCCGCGCCGTGCGTCTTGCCGAAGCTGTGGCCGCCCGCGATCAGCGCGACCGTCTCCTCGTCGTTCATCGCCATGCGCGCGAAGGTCTCGCGGATGTCGCGGGCCGCCGCGACCGGATCCGGATTGCCGTTCGGCCCTTCCGGATTCACGTAGATCAGGCCCATCTGCACCGCCGCGAGCGGATTCTCGAGGTCGCGGTCGCCGCTGTAGCGCTCGTCGCCGAGCCAGGTATGCTCGTCGCCCCAGTAGACGTCCTGGTCGGGCTCCCACGCATCGACACGGCCGCCGCCGAAGCCGAAGGTCTTGAAGCCCATCGATTCGAGCGCGACGTTGCCGGTGAGGATGATCAGATCGGCCCACGACAGCGCGCGGCCGTACTTCTGCTTGACCGGCCAGATCAAGCGGCGCGCCTTGTCGAGGCTCACGTTGTCGGGCCAGCTGTTGAGCGGTGCGAAACGTTGCTGGCCGGAGCCCGCGCCGCCGCGCCCGTCGCCCGTGCGATAGGTGCCGGCGCTGTGCCATGCCATGCGGATGAACAGCGGACCGTAGTGGCCGAAATCGGCGGGCCACCACGATTGGGAATTCGTCATGACCGCCAACAGGTCCCGCTTGACGGCCGCGAGGTCGAGGCGCTTGAACGCTTCGGCGTAGTTGAAATCCTTGTCCATCGGATCGGACAGGGAGGAATGCTGGCGCAGGAGGTTCAGGTTCAGTTGCTTCGGCCACCAGTCCCGGTTCGATGTGCCGCCGCCAGCGGTATGCTTGAACGGACACTTCGTTTCAGTCGACATATCTGCTCTCCTTGGATCGTGGGGACACGATCGCCCGGCTCGGCTCGCACGCCGGGCGTCGCCCGAGCATGGTACGGGTTCTCAACTGACGGCGGAAATAGGTTTACTCAATGGCCGCGACATTCAAAAACTAACGCGCGGCGGGCAGGGCGGAAGAGATAGTGCGTCGTGCTTGCAATAATGCGACATGCCATTTTGTCATTCTTACGCAAATCGCCATGCAGACGGTATGGCATGCGAGGCCATGCGGCCGGGACTTGTTCAGCCGCCCGCAAATGTGCTGACATCATGCCTGCGGTTATCCGGAGAAGCGCGCAAGACGGCGGATCCGAGGTCGGCGGGCCCCCGCCCGCCCCCGCCCGACTTGCCCGCGTTTGCTCATTTCATCGATGTCGATACGGTTTGGGCGGACCCGCGCGTTGCATGCGGTCACGCCCACGCCAAGGGGAAAACGATGCAAGAAGGACAAGCCAGCTGGACCGCCACGTACACCGCCATCGCCCGCGCCGCGCATCAATGCCTCGATGCGGCGCCGAAGATCCTCGACGACCCCGTCTCGATCGGCTTGATCGAGGGCGCCGCCGAAACCGACCTCCGCGCGCAGGCCGACACGTTCCGGCAACCCGTGCAGCAACAGACCCGCGCCATCCTCGTGCTGCGCAGCCGCTATGCGGAAGACCGGCTGGCGCAGGCGGTCGCCGACGGCGTGACGCAATACGTGATCCTCGGCGCGGGCCTCGACACCTTCGCTTATCGCCAGCCCGCGTGGGCGCGCGACGTGCGGGTGATCGAGGTCGACCATCCCGCCTCCCAGGCGCTCAAGCATCACGCCCTGCGACGCGGGCGCGTGGCCGTTCCCGCGAACGTCACCTTCTGCCCGATCGATTTCGAGCGGACCACGTTGCGGCAAGGCCTGGAGGCGGTGGCATTCGACCCGCATGCGCGGACTTTCCTGTCGCTGCTCGGCGTGACGCAGTACCTGACGCGCGAGGCGCTCGCCGCGACGCTGCGCGACGTGCTGACCCTGCCCGCGGGCAGCGGCATCGTGCTCGCCTTCGTGCTGCCCGATGCGGTGCTCAGCGGAGTCGATCTCGACGTCTCGCTCGCGCACACGGCGCTCGCGGCATCGCATGACGAACCATGGCTCACCCGCTTCGAACCCGAGGCGCTGCGCGCGTGGCTGCTCGAACTCGGTTTCACGGCCGCGACGCACCTGGCGCCGTCGCGCGCCGAGCAACTGTATTTCGCCGGACGCGCCGACGGCCTGCATGCGCCGCGCTACGAGCAGCTCATGCATGCCGAGGTGTAGGGAGGCGTGGCGAGGCGGTGCGGGTCGACGCTTCAATTGATCGGCGGGCCATCATCCGGGCGGCATCGCCGTCCGGATGATGGCCCGCCCGCCCCTCTGCTCGATGTCGGCGACGGGCTGCCGGCGACGGGCGGGCTCCATGCGTGCGCCGCCCGGCCGGCGCGTCGAAGCCCCCGCGCGCAACCGCTACACGCCGTGCCGCTCGCGCAACAGCCGCGCGGCTTCCGCGAGCGTGCGCAGCTTCGCCTCCGCGATCCGGCTGCCGTTGACCGGCGCATCCGCGAACGTCGCGAATCCGCAGTCCGGATTGAACAGCACGCGCGACGCGCCGAACAGGCGGATCGCCTGCTCGCCGTGGCGCAGGATCTCGTCCAGCGGCTCGACCCGCGCGTGCTTCTGGTTGCACAGCCCGACGCCGATCCGCAGCCGGTCCGGCAGGCTGCGCAGCACCTCCATCTCGCCCGCGCGCGGCGTGCACAGTTCGAGGAACAGCGTGCCGACATTCAACGCGCCGAGCGTGCCGACGAGCGGCCGGTAGTCGCCCGCGAGCGCCTTGCTCTCGTCGGCCGTCCAGTTGCCGCGGCACATGTGCAGCGCCACCCGCTCGGCCGGAAAACCCTCGACCACGGCATTGACGAGATCGCGCGCGAACGCCAGCTCGGTATCCGGATCGCTCTTCGCCGACAGCGCGCCGCACATGAAACTGCGCTGGCTCGACGCCCCCGAGAACGCGACCTCCGACAGCACCGGTTCGTCGAACTGCACGAGCGCCGCGCCCGCCGCGAGCAGCGCCGCCAGTTCCTCGCGCAACACCCGCACCACATCGGCCGCGAGCGTCTCGCGATCGGCGTACGCGCGATCCGAGATGCATTCCATCCACATGGTGCGGGTCAGCAGGTACGGTCCCGGCAAGGCGATCTTGGCCGGGCGGTCCGTGAGCGTGCGCAGGTACGCCAGTTCGCGGCCCGCGAGCGGCCGGCTCCGGCCCAGCGGCCCGAACACCGCCGGATGCCGCACCTCGCCCGCCGGCACGTCGAGCGCGCGCAGCTCCTGCTCGAACGCCTCCGGGTCGTCGACATACGGCAGCAGGTCGGTCAGCGGAATCAGCTGGCAGTTGTCGAGCAGCCCGCCGACGAAGCTCGCGTAGCTGTCGCGCCGCTGCTCGCCGTCCGTCACGACGTCCACGCCCGCGCGCAGCTGCGCCGCGACGGCCAGCTGCACCGCATCGTCGGCGCTCGCGTCGAAGCCCGCGTCGTCGAGCCGGCCTTCCGTGTGTTCGTGCAGCGCCTGCAGCATCCAGCGCGGCCTCGGCCAGCTGCCGATGCCCATCACCGACAGCGGCCGGATCGGCGCGACGGGCGCGGGCGTCGGCAACGACGCGGGAATCGACACCGGCACGACCGCGATCGCGGCCGCCGCGCGCGGCGCGGCCGCCTCCGGCGTCGGCGTCCGTTCCGACAGGCTGCCCTTGCAGACGAGGAAGCTGAACTGCCGGTCGCGCCGCGTGTACGACACGAGTTCGTTGCGCGTCATCCGGCACCACGCGGGCAGGTCGGATTCGACCGTGGCCTCCGTCGACAGGATTTCGAGCAGTTGCCCGCGCGCGAGCGGGTCGATGTGCTTGCGGATCAGCAGCAGCAGGCCGTTGCCGCAATCGAGATCGCCGCCGTCGAAGCTGACGTCGGGCGCGTGCGCGTGATGGTCGGATGGGGTCATGGGGTGTACTCGGCGCGCGGCGCGCGCGGGACGTCGTTCGGCGGGATCCGCGCGGCGGCTCGCACAGCGTGCCGCCGCGCGTCACGCGGCACGGCGGCGACGTCGCGGCGCGCGTCGCTTCAGTAGCTGAGGCTCGGGCAGGCGTCGCCCATGAACTCCACGAGCATCGCGCCGCCCACGATGCGCGCGCCGGGAATCAGCTTGCTTTCGTCGAGCGCGCGCTTCTTGAAGCACGGCGAGCAGACGTAGATCTTGCCACCCGCATCGACGAAGCTCGTCATCAGTTCCTTGAGCGGCGCGAAGCCGGCTTCGTGGATCTCGTCCGCATAGCCGAGCTGCGACAGGCGCGTGCCTTCGATGTTGAGGAACACGACGACGTCCTTCTCGCTCGCGACCGCGGCGTTCGCGACCACGAAGGCGACCGTCGCGCGGTCGGTGTCGTCCTTGGCCCGAGTCAGACTGACCACGAATTTTCCAGACACGATGTTTCTCCTCGGTTGTACAGGGATGGGGGATCAGGGACGGCCGCCGCGCCGGGCGCGTCAGCCCTTGGCCTTGATCCAGAACAGGCTGCGCGCGGCATCGGCGTGCAGCAGCGCGTGCCCGGTCACGCGGCAATACGAGGGGAGGTCCTCGATCGCGCCGAGATCCCGGGCGGTCACGCGGATCACCCGGCCCGGCATCGTGCGCAGCCGCACCCGCAGCTTGAGCAGCAGCTCGCCGCAGCCCAGGTCGCCCGCGTCCCATTCGACGTCGAACGGCGGATCGCTGGCGGGGGCTGCCGGGTGGGGCGTGCCTGTCATGATGGGGGCGGAAAGCCGCGTGGCGGGGGTCGTTGGGATGATACGACAGGTTCGCGCGGATCGATGACACACCGCGTTGCGCACCGTGAATCCCGACGTCCGGACCTTCGAGCGCGCAACCGGCGGCACGTCCGCCGCCGCGACGCCGCCCGCGTTCGCCGCGCTCGAAAACGGCCGGATCGACGACATGGCGCTCGGGCCGCGTTGAACGCCGCATCGGGCCGCCGCCTCCCGCCAGCTCTCCCCCACCACCTCCCGCATCGCCGCGACCGCCGGGCTCGCGTTCGCGGCCGCCTGCACCCAGCACAGCCAGGCCGAGCCGCGCCAATGCGGCCAGATCGCCATCTCCCCGGCGCGTTCGCCTGCCTCGGCCTCGCTGCACCGCAGGATGCCCGCGCCGAGCCCGCTGACGATCATGCTGCGCAGCACGCCGTCGCTGTCGGCCACATGGCGGGCCTCGGGCGCGCGCCCGCCGTCGCGGAACAGGTCGAGCGTCGCCGCGCACGCGGGCACGCTGACGATCCATGGCAACCCCACCACCTCCGCGCGCGACAGCGACGCCGCCTGCGCGGCAAAACGCATCGGCAACGCGACCGCAAGCCCGATCGGCGCGAGCCGGTCCGCCGCGAGATCCTCGGGCGCCGCGTCGATCAGCGCATAGCCGCCGTCGAGATCGCCACCGCGCACGCGGTTCAGCACCTGCCCCGAAGCGTCCCGGTGCAACGCCACCTCGATGTTCGGATGACGCAGGCCCAGCGCGAGCAGCGCGTCGCCCGGGGTATGATGTCCCCCGCCCCCCGCGCCGGAGCCTGCCGCACCATCGGCCTCTCCGCGCCCGGGGTGGCCACGCCACCCAACCCTACCGGACAGCCGCCGCGCGTATGTGCCACGCAGGCGGCTGCCGACCGTTCGAGGAACCACCGATGCGTGCATCCACGCTCATCGCCGCGGCCCTGGCCGCCGCCGCCGGTCTTGCCGCCACCACCGCCGGCGCCGCCTGGCACGTCGACAACGCGCAGTCGAGCTTCAGTTTCGTCACGACCAAGGCCGGCGCGGCCGGCACGGCCGCGATCGAGGAAGTGCAGTCGTTCAGGCAGGTCGGCGGCACCGTCGCCGACGATGGCGCCCTGCATTTCACCGTCGACCTCGCGAGCGTCGACACGCGCATCGGGCTGCGCGACGAGCGCATCAAGACCCTGCTGTTCAAGGTCGCCGAGCAGCCGCGCGCGACCTTCGCGGGCTCGGTCGATCCGCGCCATTTCGAGGCGCTGCCGGTCGGCGCATCGACCGATCTCGACCTCGACGGCTCGCTCACGCTCGCCGGCAAGACCCATCCGCTCACCGCGCCGCTGCGCGTGGTGAAGCTCGCGGACCAGGCGCTGCTCGTCACCACGCGCACGCCCGTGATCGTGAACCTGAAGGACTACGGCCTGCAGGACGGCGTCGACGCGCTGCGCACGCTGATGAACCTGAACGTGCTGTCGGGCTCCGCGCCCGTCAGCTTCTCGGTGGTGCTGCGCACCGACCACTGAGCCTCGCGCGCGTCGCCGCCCCGGGCGGCGGCGCGCGTCACACCGCCTCGCGCAACGCCCGCCGCAGAATCTTCCCGACATTCGATTTCGGCAACGCGTCGACGAAGCGGACCTGCTTCGGCACCTTGTACGCCGCGAGATTCTCGCGGCAATACGCGACGAGCGCCGCTTCGCTCAACGCGCTGTCCGCACCGAGCGTCACGAACAGCATCACCGCCTCGCCGGTCTTCGGATCGGGCACGCCGATGCACGCGCATTCCGCCACGCCCGGGCACGCCGTCACGACCGCCTCGACTTCGTTCGGATAGACGTTGAAGCCCGACACGATGACCATGTCCTTCTTGCGGTCGACGATCTTCAGGAAGCCCAGCGCGTCGAACACGCCGATGTCGCCGGTGCGGAAATAGCCGTCCGCCGTGAACGCCTGCGCGTTCGCCTCGGGCTTGCGCCAGTAGCCGGACATCACCTGCGGGCCCTTCACGCAGATCTCGCCCGCTTCGCCGATCGGCACGTCGCGACCGTCGTCGTCGCGCAGCCGCACGTCGGTGGACGGCAGCGGCAGCCCGGTCGTGCCGTTGAACACGCGCACGAACACCGGGTTGAACGACACGATCGGCGACGTCTCCGACAGGCCGTAGCCCTCGCGGATCGGGCTGCCCGTGAGCGCCTCCCAGCGCGCCGACACCACGTCGATCACCGCCGCGCCGCCGCACGCGCTGAGCGAGAGGCGCGACCAGTCGACCTCGCGCGCGCGCGGATGGGCGACGAGCCCCGCGTACAGCGAATTGACGCCGACGAAGATCGACGGCCGCGCCGCCTTCAGCACCTCGACGAAGCCGTCCATGTCGCGCGGATTCGCGACGAGCCAGTTTTCCGCGCCCGCCGCAAAGCAGCTGAGGAAGTTCAGCATCAACGCGAAGATGTGATACAGCGGGATCGCCGTGACGACGGTGTCCCGGCCCGGCCGCAGCACGCCCGGCATGAACGCGCGGAATTGCTCGATGTTCGCGACCAGGTTGCGGTGCGACAGCGAGGCCCCCTTCGACGGGCCGGTCGTACCACCCGTGTACTGCAGGAACAGCAGATCCTCGCCGCGCACCTCGACCCGTTCGAGCGGCAGGCGCTCGCCCGCCACGAGCACGTCGCGCAGCGTGATCGCGCCATGCAGCGCCGGATCGACGGCCGGCCCCGGCACCACCATGCCGCTGCCGTCGCCGAGGCCGGCCGTGATCACGGCGCGCACCCGGGCCGCGGCGAGCGCCTCGGCCAGCGTGCGGGTCGCGCCGTCGTACACGATGATCGCGTCGACGCCCGCGTCGTCGAGCTGATGCGTGAGTTCGCGCGCGGTATAGAGCGGGTTGACGTTGACCTGCACCGCGCCGATCCGGGCCAGCGCGATCAGCGCGAGCGGAAACGCGAACACGTTGGGCAGCATCACCGCCACGCGATCGCCCTTGCGAATCCCCACCACCTGCTGCAGGTAGGCCGCGAGCGCGGCCGAGCGACAATCGACGTCCGCGTAGGTCAGCGTCAGGCCGAACGCGCGGAAGGCCGGCTGCGCGGCGAACGCGCGCATCGCGGTTTCCAGCAGGGAGGTGACGGACGGGTGGCGGTCGGCGTCGATCTCGCTCGGAATCGCGCCATACGATCGGATCCAGTGTCGGTTGCTCATCGATGTCTCTGCGGTTGGCGGAAAGGCGGCGGGCGGGCCTGCGGCCTCGGCCCGGGCGGGCGCGATCGGTCCCGATGCGATCCGCGCGGCGCATCGCGGCAAGCGGTGACCCGCCGGCCGCGCACGGCCGCCGCGCGTGGGCGCCTGGCGATTCCGTCGTCTCCCCCGGCGGAGCCGCGTCCGTGCGCGGCCGTCCTGCCCCGGGGCACTATCCCATGCCGCCCCGGCCTTGCCTATGATGGATCCGGCCGCCGCCGCTGTCCGCAATCGACATCCGGCCACGCCGCCCGCGGCGGCGCTTCGTGGCAAGCCGGCCGATTCACGGGCAAAATCTGTCGCTCAGGACGCCCTCGGCTCGTACCCCGGATTTCGTCATGCGGCACAGCACGCCCGAAGTTTTCCCGTCTTTCTCTCCGCCCGGCGCCCGCTGGGCGGATGCTTCGTCCGCCATCATGCTGCGGCAGAAGCGCTTTTCGACGTCCAAGCTGGTCGCGCTGCTCGACGCGGCGGCCGAGGTCGGGGTCGACCCCGCCCCAGTGCTGGCCGCCACCGGGCTCGACCGCGCGGCGCTCGCCGACCCGTTCCAGCTGACTTCCGCGCAGCAATTCCTCGACGCCGCGCGCCACGCGGTGCGCGCCTACGGGCAGGAGGATCTCGGGATGCGGGTCGGGCAGCGCCTGCACGTGTCCAGCTACGGGATGTACGGCTACGCGCTGCTGTGCTCGGCGACCATGGCGGACGCGTTCGACACCGCGGTCAAGTACCACCAGCTCGCGAACGGGATGCTCGACATCCACTGGATCGAGGAGGACGACGCGGTGTCGTGGATCGTGCCCGCCCAGCACGCGCTGCGCCTGCCCGACATCGACGAGCGGCTGTACCGCTTCCTGATCGACCTGCAGTTCCTGGTCCACGCGACGCTGATCCGCGAGGTGATGGGGGCGTGGTGCGCGCCGCTGCACGCGACCCTGACGTCCGCGCCGCCGCGGCACGCCGAGCAGCTCGCCGACCTGCTCGGCTGTCCGCTGCAGTTCGGCCAGCCGCAGAACCGGATCAGCTACCCGCTCGCCTGGGCGGGCCGCGCGCCCCGGCTCGCGAATCCGATCACCGCCGCCCAGCTGTCGGTGCACTGCGCGCGCATGGTCGAGGAGTTCGAGGCGCGGGCCGAGACCACCCGGCAGGTGTTCGGCGAGCTGACGCGCGTCCCCGGACGGTTTCCGGCGCTCGACGAGATCGCCGGCCTGCTCGGCATGAACGCGCGCACGCTGCGCCGTCGCCTCGACGCCGAAGGCGCGTCCTACGGCGCGCTGCTGACGAGCGTGCGGCATGCGCTCGCGCTCGACTATCTGTGCACCACCGATCTCAGCGTCGACGATATCGCGCTCGCGCTCGGCTTCAGCGACGCGGTCAGCTTCCGGCATGCGTTCAAGCGCTGGACCGGGCGGACACCGAACGAGGTGAGGGTGAGCGGATGAGGGGTGAACGGCGAAAGGATTGGGGCGTTGAGGCGTTGGGCCGTTGAGGCATCGACCCGTTGGGCCGCCGAACCGATAACGCTGACCGGCTCGACGGTCGAACCGCCCGGCCCCGCCGCGCGTCAGTTCACCTGCCGCTCGCGCCCCGCCCAATGCGGCTCGCGCAGCACCCGCTTCAGCACCTTGCCGGTCGAATTGCGCGGCAGCTGGTCGACGAAGATCACGTCGTACAGCATCTTGTAGCCGGCAACGCGCGCGCGCGCGTGCGCGAGCACCACGGATCGGGTAAGCCCGGCGTCGCGCGCCGCCACCACGTACGCGACCGGCACCTCGCCCCAGCGCGCGTCGGGCACGCCGATGACGGCCGCCTCGGCGATGCCCGGATGGCTCAGCAGCATCTGCTCCAGCTCGGCCGGATAGATGTTCTCGCCGGCCGAGATGATCAGATCCTTGATGCGGTCGGTGATGGACAGATAACCGTCCGCGTCGAGATAGCCCGCGTCGCCCGAATGCACCCAGCCGTCGACGATCGTCTCGGCGGTCGCGTCGGGCTGTTTCCAATAGCCGAGCATGCGCGTCGAGGTGCGGAACAGGATCTCGCCGGGCTCGCCCGGCCCCAGCTCGCGGCCCGCGCGATCGACGATGCGCACCGCCACGCCGCGCAGCGGCCGCCCCGCCGCGAGCTTGCGCGCGGAACCGAGCGCCGCGTGCTCCGACGGCGGCAGGAAGATCGCCATGTTGCTGGTCTCCGACATCCCGTAGTTCTGCGCGAAGCGGCAGCGCAGCCGCGCCTGCGCCAGTTCGAGCAGCGGCGCGGGCATCGGCGAGCCGCCGTAGACCACGAGGTCGACCGACGACAGATCGGCCTGCGCGCACCCGGGCTCCGACAGCAGGAAGCGCAGCATCGCCGGCACGAACGCGAGCTTGGTCACGCGATGCGCGACGATCGCCTCGAGCGCGGCCGCGCCGCTGAAGGCCGGCAGCACGATGCCCGTCGCGCCGTTGATGAGGCCGTGGAGCGCCCACCACAGCCCGCCGACGTGGAACGTCGGCAGCGCCAGCAGCGCGACGTCGCCGGGCCGCCAGTCGATGAATTCGTCGCCCGCGCGCACCACCTCGCGCACCAGCTCGATGAAGCCGCGATGCGCGAGCACGACGCCCTTCGGCCGCCCGCTCGTGCCGCTCGTGTACACCTGGATCACGGGCGTCTCGGGATCGCGCGGGTCCGCCGGCCGCGTGGCCGGCGCCGCGTCGCGCCACGCCGGGTACGCGAGGCAGTCCGCCGCGGGCGCGCCGTCGAGCTGCACGACCGCGCGCAGCCGCGCACAGCGCGCGAGCAGGCCCGCCGCGAGCGCGGCCGAACCGGCCGTCACGAACAGCACCTCGGCCTCCGCATCGTCGACGATCCAGGCGGCCTCGTCCTCGCCCAGCTTCCAGTTGACCGGCACGAACACCATCCCGGCGCGCGCGCAGCCGAACAGCAGCTCGTAGCTCTTCTCGCTGTCGTGGCCGACGAACGCGACGCGCGCGCCGCGCGCGAGCCCGAGCCTCGCCAGCGCGTGCGCGACCCGGTTCGCGGCCGCCGACAGCGCGGGATAGCCGAGCGCGCGGCCCTCGCTGATCAGCGCGATGCGCGACGGGTGCAGGTCGGGAATGTCGGACAGCGTGCGGGTGGCGTCGTAGGCGTCGATCATCGGGTCATCCTCGTTCAAGGTCGTGGCACAGCGCGCTCACCGCGTCGGCGAGCCGCGCCGCGGCGTCGGTATGCAGGTTGTGGCCGCCGTCGAGCGTGACGCTCGCGCCGCGCGGCAGCGCGAGGTCGGGCGCGACCAGCACCGGGGTGCCCGCGAATTCGCTCGCGCGGCCGTAGAAACGCGTCGACGGCACCGCGAGCCGGCCCAGCACCGCGAGATAGTCGGCCTGGCTGCACTGCGGATCGACGCCGAGCGGGTTGCGCAGCCGCGCGTCCCAGCGCCAGCTGACGCCGCCCGCCACGTCGCGCGCGATGCGCCGCGCGAGCGCCTCCGCGAGCGACGCGTCGAGCGCCGGGTGGCGCAGCAGCAGCATGCGCGCGGCCGACGCGAGGTCCGGATAGACCGGATGCGCGGGCGCGTCCGTCAGGTAGCGCAGGTCCTGCGCCAGACGCTCGACCGGATCGGCGGCCTCGCGCAGCGACGGCGCGACCGGCTCGACCAGCACCAGGTGCGCGATCGCACCGGGCCGCAGCGCCGCGCCCAGCGCGGCGGCGATCGAGCCGAGCGAGTGGCCCGCCAGCACCACGCGCCGGCCCGCGCCCGCGACGTGGTCGAGCACCGCGAGCAGATCCGCGACGAATTCGGCCATGCTCGGCGGCGGCGCGCCCGGCGGCGCGCCAAGCGGACCGTGGCCGCGCAGGTCCGGCGCGACCACGCCGACGCCCGTCGCCGCGAGCGCCTGCGCGAACGGCGCCCAGATCGCGCCCTGGTCGAGGATCCCGTGCACGCAGACGATCTGCATCGGCGCGACGGCGGAACCCCAGCGGCACAAGCCGATGCGACGGCCGTCGAGGTCCAGGCGGGTGTCGCTCATCGAGGCCAGCGGGGCCGGCGCGGGTTCGCGCGGGGCGGCGGGCAGCCGCGCGCCGCGCGCCTCGGCGCGGTCGCGCCCGGCCGTCGGATCATGCTCGCCCGGCAGGTCGCGCGCGCCCGGCGCATCCTGCGCATCGGCCGGCTGCCCCGCGGCGCGCGCGCCCTGCCCGTCGGCCGCGTCATGCCCGGTGACGGAGCCCGCCTCACCCCGCCCGCCCTCGCCGAGCGCGAGCCCGGCAAGGCGCGCGGCGAGCCCTTCGAGCGTCGGCTGCTCGACGAGCAGCTTCGGACCGAGCTTGCAGCCCAGCCGCGCTTCGAGGCGATGATTGAGTTCCACCACCATCAGCGAATCGATGCCGAGCTCGCGCAGCGGCTGGCCCAGGTCGATCAATTCCGCCGCGCCGCCCGTCACGTCCGCCAGCAGCGCGCGCAGCGCCGTCGCGACGAGCCCCGCGCGCGCGTCGGCCGGCGCGGCGCGCAACTGCTTCGCGAGCGCGCCGTCCTCGCGGGCGGCCGCGCTCGCCGCGCGCCGCCCGAGCAGCGCGTAGAACGGCGCATCGCCCGTCGTCGGCAGGCTGCCGAGAAAGCGCGGCCACGCGACGTCCGCCACGACCGCGTGGATGTCCGCGCCGAGCAGGAACGCGAACACGTCGAGCGCGTCGCCGGCCGGCAGCCGCGCCACGCCGAGCGCGTCGAAGCGCGCGCGGTTCGCGTCGCGGGCGCGCTCGGCCATCCCCGCGTCGTCCCACGGCCCCCAGCCGATGCAGGTCGCGGGCAGGCCCTGCGCGTGGCGATAGCGCGCGAGCGCATCGACGCAGGCGTTCGCCGCCGCGTAGTTCGCCTGCCCCGGCGCGCCCGTGACCGACGCGATCGACGAGAACAGCACGAACCAGTCGAGCGCGCGCGCCGCGGTCGCCTCGTGCAGATGCCACGCGCCCGCCAGCTTCGGCGCGAGCACGCGCGCGAAGCGCGCCCAGTCGAGGTTGGCGAGCGTCGCGTCGTCGAGCGCGCCCGCCGCGTGCACGACCCCGCCGAGCGGCGGCCCGTCCGCGTCGATGCGCCGGAACCCGGCCGCGACGCTCGCGGCATCCGTCACGTCCATCTCCAGCGCCTCGAAGCGCACCGCCGGATAGCGCGTGCGCCAGGCGTCCAGCGCGGCCGGGTCCGCGCGCCGCCCCGCGACGACGAGGTCGCGCGCGCCCTCGTCGGCCAGCCGCGCGACGAGCCGCCGGCCCAGCGCGCCGAAGCCGCCCGTCACCAGATAGCGGCGGTCAGCGCGCACCGGCCGGGCTGTGTCCGGCGCGGCCGCCAGATCCAGCACGACCTTGCCGACCTGACGCGCCTGCGCGAGATGACGGAACGCCGCCTCGGCCTGCGCGATCGGAAAGGTTCGCACGGGCAGCGGGCGCAACTCGCCCGCCTCGAAGCCGTGCGCGACCGCATCGAGCAGATCCGCCTGCAGCCCGCCCGCCGTGTCGTCCAGCTCGCCGAGATCGAAGGCCGCATAGGCGATGTCGGGCCGGTAGGCCTGCATGCGCGCCGCATCCCAGATGTCGATCTTGCCGATCTCGACGAAGCGGCCGCCCGGCGCGAGCACATCCGCGCTGCGCGGGATGAACGCGCCGCCGAGGCTGTTCAGCACGACGTCGACGCCGCGCCCGTCGGTCACGCGCCGCAGTTCGTCGGCGAAGTCGAGCGTGCGCGAGTGCATCACGTGCGCGACGCCCTGCGCCTTCAGCGCCGCCCACTTCGACGGGCTCGCGGTGCCGTACACGGTCGCGCCGGCGCGGCGCGCGATCTGCAACGCCGCCTGCCCGACGCCGCCCGCGCACGCGTGCACCAGCACGCGCTCGCCGGGCCGCACGCGCGCGAGCCGTTCCAGCGCATGAATCGCGGTCATGAAAACGGTCGGCAGCGCGGCGGCCTCGGCGGGCGTCAGGCCGCGCGGCACCGGACGCACGAGGCGCGCATCGGCGTTCACGTAGGCGGCGAGCGCCGACGGCGCCATCGCGAACACCACGTCGCCCGGCGCGAATCCGGTCACGCCCGCGCCGAGCCGCGCGATCCGGCCCGCGCACTCGAAGCCGAGCGGCTGGTCGAGCGCGCGCCGGATGCCGCGGCCTTCGCTGAACGCCTGCAGCATCCCGAGGCTGAACAGCACGTCCTTGAAGTTGACCGCCCCCGCCTGCACCTCGATCTCGACTTCGCCCGGGCCGGGCGCGGGCCGCGCGCAGCCGAGCAGCGCCAGCGCATCGAGGCCGCCGTAGCGCAGCGCGCGCAGCCGGAACGGGCCGGCCGGCCGCGCGAGCCCCGGCCGGAACGGCGACGCCTTGAGCGGGCCGAGCCGCGCCACGCTGCGGCGACCCTGCCGATAGGCGCTCGACGGCTCCGCGTCCGGCGCGAGCAGATCGTCGGCGAAGCCGGGCGGCAGGCCGGTTTCCCCGGGCGGCAGATCGACGCACGCGCACGCGAGCGCCGGGCATTCGAGCGCCACGCTGCGCGCGAAACCCCACAGCAGCGCGTGGGCGGGATGCGTCGGACCTTGTTCGTCGACCCGCTGCGCGCCGCGCGTGACGAACCACAGGCGCGGCCCGGCCGCCGTCGCGCGCTCCGCCAGCGCCTGCGCGAGCAGCAGCGCGCCCGCGCCGAGCGCGGGGTCCGCCAGGGCGGCCGGCGCGCCGGCCTCGGCCGCGTCGGCGGCCGACAGGTGCACCACGCCCGCGAACGGCACGCCCGCCGCGTCGAAGCGCAGCGCGAACAACTGCCGCCAGTCGCCGCAGGTCATGCCTTCCGCCTCGGCCGCGCCGACCCGCACGACCTGCGCGCCGCGCGCCTCGAACTGCGCGGCCGCCGCGGCCGCAGCCGCGTCGCCGAGCACGAGCCAGCCGCCGTGCGCCGCCACGGGCGGCAATTCGGCTGCGCGCGCCGGGCGGGTCTGCCAGTTCACCTCGTACAGCAGGTCGCGCCAGTCCGCGGTCGCGAACTGCAGCGCGCGCCGCTCGACCGGCACCGCCTCCAGGCCGTCGATGGCCGCGATCAGGCCACCGTCGTCGGCGATCAGGCGCAGGTCGGCCACGACCCGCGCGGGCGCGTCGTCGCGCGGCGCGCGCAGCGTCGCATGGCACCAGAACGCGGCGGGCGTCGCGCGCGGCGCCCACACGCGTTCGATCGACACCGGCAGGTAGGCCGTCTCGCCCCCCGGCGCGCCAACGATCGCGCCCACCGCCTGGAAACAGCCGTCGAGCAGCGGCGGCGCGAGCAGGTAGCCGGGGTCCGGCGCGACGTCGGCGGCGATCCGCGCGAGCACCGCCCGCGCGTCGGCGCGCCGCGACAGCGCGCGCACGCAGCGGTAGCCCGGGCCGTAGGCCAGGCCGAGCGCCGCGTAGTCGGCATAGAACGCGTCGACCGGCAGCGTTTCGCCCGATGCGTCGAAGCTGGCGCGCAACGCGCCGAGATCGGGGTTCGCGACCGGCGCGCACGGCGCGCCGAGACGCGCGCCGGCATGCGCGCGCCAGCCGGCCCCGGGCTCGTCCGCGCGCCGGCTGAACACGCGCAGGTCGTGGCCGCCGTCGCCGCGCCGCGTGGCGAGCGTTTGCAGCACGGTGCGCCGCGCGGGCGGGAACACGAGCGCCTGACTGATCGACAGCGCGTCGAGCGCGGGCGGCGTCTCCGGATACAGCGTCGAGGCGACCCGCAGCGCGAGATCGACATAGGCCGCGCCCGGCATCACGATGCGCTCGTAGACGCGGTGGTCGCGCACCTCGCGCGGATCGGGCGACGCCTGGTACAGGCACTCGCCGTCGGCCAGCGCGGCGGTCGGCAGGCGCGCGCCGAGCAGCGGGTGCGCATGCGCCTCGTCAGGCCCGGCGTCGGTCTCGCTGCCCGCGCGGGCAGCCGATGCGGTCGCAGCCGGCAACCAGTGGCGACGCCGTTCGAACGGGTAGGCCGGCAGCGCGCACGCGCGCCGCGCGGCCGGCGCGATGCGCCCCGCCTCGCGCCAGTCGAACGTCGCGCCGGCCGCATACAGCTCGCCGAGCGCGCCCACGAGCGTCGTCCAGTCGTCGCCGCGCCGCCGCAGGCTGCTGACCGCGCGCACCGGCCGGCCCGCGAGCGTGTCGCGCGCGAGCGCGGTCAGCGTCGCGCCGGGGCCGATCTCGATCAGGAGGTTCACGCCGTCGGCCGCGAGCCGTTCGAGCGCCGCGTGGAAATCGACGGGCGCGCCGACCTGCGCGACCCAGTACGCGGGATCGCCCACCGCGTCCGCCGCGCCCGCCCCCGTCACCGTCGAGACGAATTCGAGCGACGGCGGAGCCCATCGAACCCGGGCCGCCGCCTGCCCGAATGCGTCGAGCATCGGCCTCATCAGCGGCGAGTGAAACGCATGCGATACGTCGAGCGGCGTCGTCACCACCGCGTGCCGCGCCGCGAGCCGCGCGCAGGCTTCCTGCAGCGGCCCGCTCGCGCCCGACAGCACGAGCTGCGTGGACGCGTTGTACGCGGCGATCGCGACCGGCTCCGCCAGACCGGCCAAGGCGGCCTCGACCTGCGCGCGCGACGCGCCCGCCACCGCGACCATCGCGCCGCCCGCCGGCAGCGCCTGCATCAGCCGGCCGCGCGCCGCCACGAGCCGCGCCGCGTCGTCGAGCCCGAGCACGCCGGCGATGCACGCCGCCGCGAATTCGCCGATGCTGTGGCCCGCCACCGCGACGGGCGTCGCGCCCCATTGCAGCCACAGCCGCGCGAGCGCGTATTCGAGCGCGAACAGCGCGGGCTGCGTGTAGCGCGTCTGCGCGAGCAGCGCCGTGTCGGCGCCCCACATCACGTCGCGCAGCGGTCGGTCCAGTTCGCCCGCGAACGCGGCCTCGCATGCGTCGAACGCCGCGCGAAACGCCGGATGGCGACGGTACAGCCCCTCGCCCATGCCCGGGTACTGCGCGCCCTGCCCGGTGAACAGGAACGCGATGCGCGGCGTCGCGAACGCGGCCGCGTCGGGCGCGGCGGTGCGCGCCGCCTGCGCGTCGAGCTGCGCGGCCAATCCGGCCGCGTCGGGCGCGACCACCGCGAGCCGATGGCGCAGATGCGCGCGGCCGGTCGCGGCGGCATGGCACAGCGCATCGAGTTCATCGTCCCCGCCGTCCCGCACGCGGGCCGCGTAACGCGCCGCGAGCACGCGCAGCGCGGCATCGCTGCGCGCCGACACGCACAGCAGATGAAGCGGCGGTGCGGCCGGCGGCGGCGCGGCCTCTCCCGGCTCCGGCTCCGGCGCGGGCGGCGCCTCCACGACGACATGCGCGTTGGTCCCGCTGAAGCCGAAGCTGCTGACACCGCCGATCCGGCGCGCATCCGGCCACGGCGTCGCGGCGCGCGCGATCGCGAACGGCAGCCGATCCCACGGCACATGCGGATTCAGTTCACCGAGATGCGGGTAGCCGGGAATCACGCCGCGCCCGAGCGCGAGCACGAGCTTGATGAGCCCCGCGATCCCCGCCGCGACTTCGAGATGCCCGATCAGCGACTTGACCGCCCCAAGGTACAGCGGCGGCGCGCCGGCGCGGTCCGCGCCGAACACCTCGCCCAGCGCGCCGAGTTCGATCGGGTCGCCGAGCGCAGTGCCCGTGCCGTGGGTCTCGACATACGCGATCTCGCGCGGCGCGAGCCCCGCGTTCGCGAGCGCCCGGCGAATCAGCGCCGCCTGCGCGGGCCCGTTCGGCACGGTCAGGCCGCCGCTCGCGCCGTCCTGGTTGATCGCGCTGCCGCGGATCACCGCGTGGATCCGGTCGCCGTCCGCGCGGGCGCGCGCGAGCGGCTTCAGCACCAGCATCGCCGCGCCCTCGGCGCGTACGTAACCGTTCGCGCGCGCGTCGAAGGAATGGCAGCGCCCGTCCGGCGACATCATGCGCGCCTTCGAGAACGCGATCGTCGCCTCGGGCGCGAGCAGCAGGTTGGCGCTGCCGACCAGCGCGAACCCGCATTCGCCGCGCCGCAGGCTCTCCACCGCCTGATGCACCGCGACGAGCGCCGACGAGCACGCGGTATCGATCGACATGCACGGCCCCGTCAGCCCGAACGTGTACGCGAGGCGGCCCGCGGCGACGCTCGGCGCGTTGCCGGTGCCCCAGTATGCATTCGCGCCGGCCGGATCGGCGAGCGCAAGCCGGCCGTAGTCGGACGCGCAGATGCCGATGAACACGCCGCCCGCGCGGCCGTCGAGCGTGTCGGGCGGAATCGCCGCGTCCTCGAACGCGGCCCACGCGAGTTCGAGCAGCAGGCGCTGCTGCGGGTCCATGAGCGCCGCCTCGCGCGGCGTGATGCCGAAGAACGCCGCGTCGAAGCAGTCGACCCCGTCGATGAAGCCGCCGTGCCGCGTGACGAGCCGGCCCGGCGCGTCCGGATCGGCCGCGTACAGCGCGTCGGCGTCCCAGCGTTCGGGCGGCACCATGGTGATCGCATCGCGCCCCGCCTCCAGCAGGGACCAGAAGGCGTCCAGGCCGTCCGCGCCCGGCAGCCGGCACGCGATGCCGACGATCGCGATCGGCTCGGACGCGCGCCGTGCGTGCGCGTCCAGGTCCGCTTCGAGTCTGCGGATGAGTTTCAGCGCCTGCCTGAGGTCCTGCTGGTCCGTGCGGGTCATGGGTTCGTCCGGCGGAATGGGAGCCGCGGTCACAGGTCGTACTTGCGCAGCGTGCGCGCGAGCGCCGCATCGAGATCCTCGTCATCGTCCTCGCCGTCCGGCGCGTCGCGCGCGGCGGCAGCCCCTGCCGGCGGCGCGGCCGCCGCCACCCCGAACAGCCGTTCCACCACGAACGCCGCGAGCCGCTCCGGCGTCGGATGATCGAAGAACAAGGTGGTCGGCAGCACGCAGCCGAGCGCCTCGTCGAGATCCTCCTTCAATTCGAGCGCGCGCCGCGAATCGATGCCGAGCGCGGCGAAGCGCGCCTGCGCGTCGAGCGATTCGTGCGGATCGAGCGCGAGCGCCTCGCGCAGCGCGCCGAGCACGTGGTCGACCACGAGCGCGCGCCGCAGCGGCGCGGCCGCGGCCTCGATGCGCCGGCGCAGCGCGAGCGGAGCGGCGGCGCTCATGGCGCAAGCTCCGCCGCGTGCGCCGATTCGTTCTCGATCAGCTTCGCGAACAGGTTGAGCCAGCCGTACACCTCGTCCGCCGCGAACAGCGCGGTGTTGAAATCCAGTTCGATGCGCAAGCCGTCGGGCAACAGGAACAGGTTGAACATCAGGTCGAACTCGATCCAGCGGTTCACCGGCACGACCAGCGCCGGCGTCGTCGCGCCGAATGCCGGCAATTGCGCGAGCGGCTCGACGTTGAACGTGATGTCGACGGGCGTGTCGCGCTCCGGCGCGCCTTCGGCCAGATACAGCGCGCGCAGCTCGTGGTGCGGGAAGCGCGCATGCGACATCACCTGGCTGAACGCCGCGCGCGCCTCGCGCAGCACCGCGTCGAAGCCCGCCCCCTCGCCGCGCGCGGGCAGCAGCGGCGGCAGGTTCACGCAGTTGCCGGCCAGCCCGCGCAGCCGGCTCGTGCGGTTCGCGAACGGCATCCCGACCACCGGCAGGCGGCCCCGGTACACGCGGCCCACGAACCATTGCAGGCACGCGAGCAGCCAGGTGAAGGTGGTGGTGCCGGCCTGCTTGGCCGCGGCCGCGACGGCGACCGAGCGCGCGGCATCGAGCGCGACGCTCGCGCGGCCGCCCGGGCGCGCGGCCGCGTCGCGCGGATGATGCACCGCGCCGGGCGGATGCCGCGCCTGATACGCGGCGATCTCGCGGATCGTCCCGGCCCAGTACGCGCGGTCGGCCGCGTAGCGGTCGCTCGCGCGATAGTCGCGCTCGTGCGCGATCCATTCGGCATACGACGGCGCGGGTTCGACCGGCTCGCCGTTGAAGCGCTGCGCGAAGCCGGCCAGCAGCACATCGAGCCCCCAGCCGTCGCAGACGAGGTGGTGCACCGACACGCACAGCAGCGCGCCGTCCGGAAACACATGCACGCGCGCGCGCAGGTTGTCGCCCGCGTCGACGTCGAGCGGCTCCGCCTGCTCGTGATCCGCGAGCGCGGCCGCGCGCTCGGGCGTGAGCGGCTCCGCATGCTCGACGCGCTCGGTCGGGCGCGGCGGCGCGCCGCCGAAACGCTGCACGCCGGCGTCGACGTCGATGCGGCACGCGAGCGCATCGTGCGCGCGCAGCGTCTCGTCGACGGCCGCCGCGAGACGCACGACATCGATCGCCGCGTCGAAGCGGAACGCGAAGCAGATGTGATTCGCGATGCGCCCTTCCGGTCGCGAGCGCTCCAGCGCGAGAAAGCGCTGCTGCGCGTCGGTCAGCGGCACGGAATCGGGTACGGCGGCGGGCGCGGCGGCATCCGGCTTCGCGGCGAGCGGGATCAGGCTGAGCGGCGCGAGCGCCGCGCACACCGCGCGCACGGTCTCGACCAGTTGATCGAGATCCGCGTCGGTGTGCGCGGCCGACACGAAGCAGTTGCGCCCTTCCCAGATGTAGATGCCGTGCGCGAGCAGATGGTGATAGAACAGATCGAGGCTGCCTTCCGACGCGAAGCGGAACAGGGAGCTGAAATGCTCGACCGCGATCGCCGCGCCGGCTTCCGCGAACGCCGCGTTCAGGCGCTC
The DNA here is from genome assembly GCF_058803765.1 of Burkholderia sp. GW821-FHT14F03. Taxonomy (NCBI): domain Bacteria; kingdom Pseudomonadati; phylum Pseudomonadota; class Betaproteobacteria; order Burkholderiales; family Burkholderiaceae; genus Burkholderia; species Burkholderia sp. GW821-FHT14F03. The sequence goes on along the minus strand of NZ_JBXAPG010000037.1, from coordinate 19,922 downwards.
GGCCAGCGACTCGGTGCGTGCGTTCAAGCGCGCGTGGAATTCCGGATCCGTCTGTTCGAGCTGCGCGAAACGTTCGAGCACCGCGAGCGCGGCCGCCATCGTCAACGGATGCTTCGAGAAGGTGCCCGCGAAGAAGATCGTCGGGCGTTCCGGATAGCTGTCGTCGCCGTAGCGCCACCAGCCGCCGTCGATGCCGTCCATGCAGCGCGCGCTGCCCGCGACCACGCCGATCGGCATGCCGCCGCCGACGATCTTGCCGTACGCGCACAGGTCGGCGCGCACGCCGAAGTATTCCTGCGCGCCGCCGCGCGCGCAGCGGAACCCGGAAATCACCTCGTCGAACACCAGCACGATGCCGCGCGCCTGCGTGAGCGCGCGCAGCCGCTTGAGGAACGCGCCCGGCCGCAGCGACGGCGCGCGGCTTTGCACCGGCTCGACCAGCACGACGCCGATCTCCGCGTGGTGCGCGTCGAGGTAGTCGAGCGACGCGTCGTCGCAGTAGTCGAGCACGATCGTGTCCGCGACGAACGAATCGGGCGTGCCGAGGCTGGCCGGCCGGGTCTCGCCATGCGCGCCGCGGCGCGCGAGCACGCCGTCGAAGCTGCCGTGGTACGAATTGCGGAAGATCACGAGCTTGTCGCGGCCCGACGCGAGCCGCGCGAGCCGGATCGCGGTCATCGTCGCCTCGGTGCCGGAATTGCAGAACACCACGCGCTCGTGGCCGGTGAAGCGCGTGATCCATTCGGCCACGCGCCCCGCGAGCGGCGATTGCGGCCCGACCGGCATGCCGACGTCGAGCTGCGCGCGCAGCGCATCGGCAATGAAGGCCGGCCCATGCCCGAACAGGTGAACGCCGAAGCCCATCGTGAAATCGACATAGCGGTTGCCGTCGATGTCGACGACGTGCGCGCCCTCGGCGCGGATCGCCGCGACCGGGTACACGAGTTCCTTCAGCAGCGGCCGGAAGCCGGCCGACACGCGGTTGTCCGAGAGCGGCGAGCGGTAAGCCTGCGCGAGCGCCTTCGAGGCGCTCAGGCGCGCGTCCTGGCAGGCGACGAACGCATCGAGATGCGCGCGCGTGCGCGCATCGTCGCCGCGCCGGTCCGCTTCGAGGCGTGGCGCGAAGGCGCTGAAGCGATCGTCGGCGGCGGAAGCGGGGATGGACGGCGCGGCGGTGGCGGCCGCCTCGGCCGACGCGTGAAGCGGGCCGGATTCGCGCGCAGCGGGGAAGCTCGCGGCGGCTGAGGTCGGCGCGGGCGGCGCGACGGCGGCCGGCCCGCGCTCGGGCATCGTCGGCGCACGCGCCGGCGCGCCGCCGCCCAGCAGCGCGAGCTGTTGCTCCATCAGGTCGAGCTGCCGCCGGAACAGCGCCTCGATCCCCGACGTGTCGGCGACGAGCGGCGCCGCGAGCGCCGGCGCGTCCTCCGCCGCGAACGCCGCAGGCGTCGTCGCGACCGCGGACGCCGCGCCGGGCCGCGCATCGAGCACCGCCTGCCACCGGCCATGCTGATACAGATGCGCGGCGACCCGGGCCACCGTGTTCACGCTCTCGTAGATCTCGCCGATCGACAGCGCGACCCGGTAGCGGCGATTGATGTCCTGCAGCGTCTCCGCGAGGATCAGCGAATCCGCGCCAAGATCGACGAACGGCCGTTCCGGATCGATCCGGTCCGGCGCGAGGCCGAGGCCGTGCGCAAGCTCGCCGACGACATGCGCCGTGATCCGCGCGAGGGCGGACGATGAAACGTCAGTCATTGGAGTGGACTCCCGGGAGGTAAGGAAGCGGCACGTCGCGCGCGCAGCACCGCGAGCTGGCCGCCGATCACGTCGAGCTGGCGCGCGACCAGCGCGTCGTACGCGCCCGCCGGCCGCGTGGTCGCGGACGTGGGTACGGACGTGGGTGTGGACGTGGGTGTGGACGTGGGTGCGGACGTGGGTGTGGACGTAGGTGCGGACGTGGGCGCGGACGTGGGCGCGGACGTGGGCGCGGACGTGGGTACGGACGTGGTCGCGGACGTGGGTGCGGACGTGGGTGCGGACGTGGGTGCGGACGTGGGTGCGGACGTGGTCGCGGACGTGGTCGCGGACGTGGGCGCGGACGTGGGCGCGGACGTGGGCGCGGACGTGGGCGCGGACGTGGTCGCGGACGCCGATGCCCGCGCCGGCGCGGCGGGCGGCGTGTCCCAATACGGCTGCGCATCGAGCCCGCGCGCGGGCAGCCGCGCGGGCGTGTAGTCCGCCGACAGCGCCTCGGGCCGCAGCGTCACCTGTTGCGTGTGCAACTGGCCGAGTGCGTCGAGCAGGCACGCGAAGCCGTCGGCGCCGCGCCGTTGCGTGGCGACCGCGAGCACGCCCGCTGCGCCGTGGTCGCGCGCGATCAATCCGGACAGGACCCGGTCCGGCCCGATCTCGACGAACAGGTCGCAACCGCGCGCCGCGAGCGCCTCGATCCCACGCCGGAATTCCACCGGCGCGACCAGTTGCCGGCTCCAGTAGTCGGAGCCGGGCGGCAGCGCATCGAGCGGCGCGCCGTCCAGGTTCGAGATCACCGGAATCCGCGCGGGCGCCGTCGCGAGGGTGCGCGTGAATGCCGCGAGCCGCGCCGCCGCCGGACCGAGCGCGGGCGAATGGAATGCATGGCGAGCCGACAGCGCGCGACAGGCGAGCCCTTCGGCTTGCGCGTGCGCGGCGAACGCCTCGATCGCCGCGCGCGCGCCGCTGACCGATATCGCACGCGCGCCGTTGATGCCCGCCACGTGAACCGGCCGGCCGCTGCGCGCGATCGCGTCGCGCACCTGCGTCTCCGCGCCGAACACGTTGAGCATCGCGCCTTCGCCGTCCGCCGCCTGCATCAGGCGGCCGCGCGCATGCACGAGCGCCACGGCATCCTCCAGCGTCAGCATCCCGCCCACCGCCTGCGCGACCAGTTCGCCCAGGCTGTGGCCGATCAGCGCCTCCGGCGTCGCACCCGCGTCGAGCAGGCAGTGCGCAAGCGCGTATTCCAGGCAGAACAGCGCAAGCTGCGCGAGATGCGTGTCGTCGAGCAATGCGCGCTCGCCGCGTGCCCCGCCCTGCATCAGGTCCGCGATCTCCCAGCCGCTGCATGCGGCGATATGGGCCGCGCAGGCGTCGTAATGCGCGCGAAACGTCGCATGACGCGCATACAGATCCGCGCCCATGCCCGCGTACTGGCTGCCCTGTCCGGTGAACACGAACGCCAGGCGCGGCGCGCGCGCACGCGCCGCGACGGGCGGCGCGGCATCGAGCTGCCGCACCGCGTCGGCGAGATCGTGCGCGACGAGCGCGCCGCGATGGCCGAGCGGCTCACGATGGCGCGCGAGCGTCGCCGCCGCCCGCGCGAGCGACACCTCGCCCGTGGCGAGCCGCGCCGCGAGCGCACGCGCATCGCCTTCCGCGAGCGCGGCGCTGCGCGACGACAGCAGCAGCAAATGCGGCCCCGGCTCATCGGCGACCGATTGCTCCGCGCGTTCAACGTCGGCGCGCGCCACGATCACGTGCGCGTTCGACCCGCCGAAACCAAACGAACTCACGCCGACGCAGGCGTGCGCGCCCAACGGCGTCGCACGCGCGGCGATCGCGAGCCGCCCTTGCGCGGCGTCGAGCAGCGGGTTGTGCGGCGGCGCGATCGGATGCGGCGGCACCATGCCATGCTCCAGCATCAGCATCGCCTTGATCAATCCGCCCATGCCCGCCGCCGCTTCCATGTGGCCGACGTTGGCCTTCGCGGAGCCGAGGTGCCAGCAGGCGTCCGCGTCCGCCTCCGCCTCGCCCGCGCCGAGCGCGACGCGCACCGCGTCGATCTCGATCGCATCGCCAAGCCGCGTGCCGGTGCCATGCGTCTCGACATAACCGAGATCGGCCGGCCCGAGGCCCGCGCGCGCCAGCGCCGCGCGGATCACCTCGACCTGGCTCAGCCCGTTCGGCGCGGTGATGCCGTTGCTGCGGCCGTCCTGGTTCACCGCGCTCGCGCGGATCGCGCAGCGCGCCCTCGGCGCGAACGCCGGCCGGCGCGTCAGCACCACCACGCCGACGCCTTCCGCGCGCCCATAGCCGTCCGCATCCGCCGCGAAGGTCCGGCAGCGGCCGCTCGGCGACAGCATGCCCGCCTGCGAGAACGCGAGCGTGAGATCCGGCGCCGCGATCAGGTTCACGCCGCCCACCAGCACGAGATCGAGCGCGTCGCGTTCGAGCGCCTGGATCGCGACGTGCAGCGCCGTCAGCGACGACGAGCACGCGGTGTCGATCGTCAGGCTCGGGCCTTTCAGGTTGTAGTAGTACGACAGGCGGTTCGCGAGCAGGCTGTGCGAATTGCCGATGCCGTGGTACGCATCGATCGCCGTCTTGTCGCCGCCGCACAGCGTCATGTAGTCGGTGCTGCCCGCGCCGATGAACACGCCCACCTTCAGTTCGCGCAGCGCCGCGCGCGTGATGCCGGCATCCTCGAACGCATCGTGGGTCACGGTCAGCAGCATGCGCTGCTGCGGATCGAGCCGCGCGGCCTCGCGCGGCGCGATGCTGAAGTAGTCGGCGTCGAAGCCCGCGACGTCGCGCAGATAGCCGCCCTTGAGCGTCGTGACGCGCCCCGCGAGCGCGGGCGCGCGCGCGGCCGCCCACAGGTCCGCGCGCTCCGGGCCGGGCTCGGCGGCCACCACGCGGCCGTCGAGCAGCAGACGCCAGTAAGCGTCGACGTCGTCCGCCCCCGGAAACCGGCACGCCGCGCCGATCAGCCACGCGGCCGGGGCCGCGTCGTGCGTCGGGATGGGCGTCATTGCAGGCGGCGCAGTTCGTGCAGGCGGTCGAACAGCGTCGCCCAGGTGTCGAGCAGCGCCCCCGTGAAACGCCGGATCTCATCGTAGCGCTCGGCCGTCAGCGCCTGGCGCACCACGTACCAGCTGTCCTCCGAATGATCGTCGTCGACGAAATGGCCCGCATCGTCCTCGACGTGCACCGAGTGATAGCCGTTCGGCTCGGCGAGCGCGGGACAGACGCGGATGCTGTTCTTCGCCCACGGGCCGTAGTACGGCATGAACACCGTCTCGATGCAGGCGAGCAGCACCGCGAGCCGCAGATGATCGTTCTGGTTCTCGTCGAGCGTCGCGCGCGTCGCGCGGGCCTCGGGCGACGGCGTGTGCGCGCGCCAGCCGGCTTCGTCGAGCCCGAGCGTGCGCATCGCGTCCGCGAGCAGCCAGTAGTGCGCGAACGACGGATGGCCGAGCGCGCGGCCGTCGCCGCCGTCGAGCTTGAAGCCGATCTCGTCGAGCACGTTGAGCTGCACGAGGAAGCGCGCGGCGAGCTTCGCGCGGTAGCCGAGCGTCGGCTCCAGCTGCGACGCGGTCTGCATCAGCCGCAGCAGCGACTCGCTGAACGCTTCGAGAAAGGCCGCGCGCACTTCGGTGTGCACGAGCTGGATCGCGCGCAGCGTGAATTCCCCGTTCTCCCACGCTTGCAGGATCGGATGACAATGCAGGCGGTGCGCGAGGATGGTATCGCTCACCAGCTCGCGCGTGAATGCTTCGTTGCGGGCCCACAGCGCGGGATCGACGGTGTCGCGGATCAGCTGGCGAGTGGCGGTGCGCGAATCAAGGGCGGTGTCGGACATGTCGGTGGTTCCGTGAGAGTCGGGGGAAATTCCGGCCTCCGGACGTCGGCCCGGAGGAAGGGCGATGGGATCGGGTCAACGCGCCGGCGCGGCACTGACCGGGCGCGCGAACTGCTCGCCCCAGCGCTCGCCCTGCAGCTCGGCGGGCATGCGCGCGGCCAGCTCGGCGTGATACGCGGGCAGTTCGCTCCAGTGCAGCGCCTGGCTCACGTGATGCGCGGCGTGGTAGCCGGCGTTCCAGGTGAGCCAGTTGTAGAAGCGGCCGGTATTGGTGCGCGACGCCGTGAAGTCGTCGCCGAGCGGCAGCCCGCTGTGATGCGCGTAGGCTGAGTACTTGAGCAGGTACAGCATCATCAGCATCGGCACGACGAACACGACGAGCGCCGCGAACGGATCGTGGATGATCAGCGTCGCGAGCAGCGCGATGCTCAGTACGCCGTAGCCGATGAATTTCGCGCGCAGCGACGGCCGGTCGCGGCTGAGCGTGATGCACGACGGGTAGTGCCACAGCATCGTGCGCAGCGAAAACTCGTGGCGCCCCTGCTGCGAGCCGTCCCTGCGCCGCCAGTTCAGCGTATCGAGCGCCGGATTGAAGTAGTGCGTGTGATGGCCGACGATGTGGTTCAGCGTGCTGGAGAACGGCGACGTGCCGACTTCAAGGAACATCATCAGTTCGAGCAGCCGGTTCGGCGCCTGCCGCACGAAGGTCAGGCAGTGGATGTGATTGTGGTTGTACGCGACCACCGAGACCCGCGCCGGCAGCAGCAGGATCGACAGCGCGATCAGCCAAGCACGGTCCCTGACGAAGAAATAGAGCAGCAGCAGCACGGCGAACAGGCCGCTGATCAACAGCGCGGGCCAGACATCGACCGGTTGACGAAACAGCTTGGCAAGCATCGGCATCCCCTCAGGCTTTGGCCTGTCCGTTCGCGAGCGCGGCCTGCGGCGCGCGCGCCGCGAATCCGGACGGCAGCTTGTGATGAATGAAGGCCGCGAGCTGGCGCGGCGTCGGATAGTTCCACAACACGGTCGGATCGAGGTCGAGCGAGAAACGGCTCGACAGCGATTCCGCGAGTTCGGTCGAATCGATCGAGCCCAGGCCGAACATCGCGAATTCCAGGTCGGCGCTCGCTGTCTGCGGCGCGAGCTTGCAGCGCGCCGCGATCCAACCGACGATGAAGTCGCGGATTTCGCCGTGCGCGTCGGCGCCCGCGCGCAGCGCGGCCGGCTGCGGCGCGCGCGGGCGCGCGGCCGTGACGTCGATGCCGAGCGGTGCGGCGCGCAAGCCGTCGTCGCGCCGCGCCGGATGCAGGATCGATGGAGGCGGCGTCGAGTGGGACGCAGGCGAGACCACCGCCGACGCCAGCGACGCGGGCGCATCGGGCGCGAGCAGCGGATCGCACTCGAACGCGGGCTGCGCGGCGCGCCGCCGGTCGACGCCGATCTCGCCGTCGAGCGCCGCGCCGTAGTCGCGCAGCGCATCCACCGACGCCAGCCGGGCAAGCCGCGCGGATGCGCCGTCGAGCGTGCGCCGCGCGGCGTCGAGGCGGGCGTCGAACCACGCGCGCGCGGCCGCGTCGTCGCGCGCCTGCGCCGCACCCGCCGCATACAGCACGAGTTCGGCGAGGTACGCCCCCGTGGCCTGATGCCGCCAGTGCGCATCGCCCGCATCGGCCTCGGCGGCGACGCGCGCCGCCGCGAGCGCCGCGTCGAAGTGGCGCGCGACGGCCGCCTCGTCGCGCAGCCCGGCGGACAGATGCGCGCGCAACGCTTCGGGCGCGCGCGCCGCCGTCGCCCCGAGGAAATGATGCAGGGCCTCGGTCGGCCCCTCGAAGATGCGGAAGATCCGCGCATCGCGGAAGATCTGCGGAATCAGGTTGGTCTCGATGTAGCCGCGCCCGCCGGCCAGTTGCAGGGTCCGGTCGATCGTCACGCCGAGCCATTCCGTCGACAGACACTTGCAGGCGGCCAGCAGCTCGGGCGCCACGCGCGCGCCGGCGTCGACGCGCTCGGCGACGCCGCGCACCAGCCGTTCGAGCGCGCGGATCGCGCGCATCGTCTCGGTCAATACATCGCGCGCGTGCGGATTGGCGAGCAGCGGCCCGGTGGAGATCTCGCGCCGTCCCGCGTAGCGCAGCATCAGCTGGTAGCTGGTCTTCATCGCGCCGACGCACAGCGCGGCGATCGCCAGCCGGCCATAGCACATGGTGTCCTGCGCGACCGCCATGCCGTGATCGGGTTCGCCCAGCACCTGATCCGCTTGAGCGATCACGCCGTCGAGACGGACCGTGTTCTGGATCATGCCGCGCATCCCCATCGTCAGTGCCTCCGGCCCCTGCACGACGCCCGGGCTCGCGGCCGGAATCGCGAAACCGGTGACGCCCGTCACCTGGCCATCCGCGTCGAGCGTCTTGGCGAACACGTGAATGACACCCGCCCACGCGGCCGAGCCGCTCCAGTATTTGGTGCCGTTGATCCGGTAGCGTCCGTCGGGCAGGCGGCGCGCGGTCGCGGCGATCGCGCCCGGATTCGACCCGGCGCCCGGCTCGGTCAGCGCGAACGCGGCCAGCTCGCGGCCGGTCGCGAGCGCGGCGAGATGGCGCGCGCGCGAGGCCGCGCCGCCATGCTCGGCGAGCGGGCGGATGCCGAGCGCATTGTTCAGCCCCACGAACAAGGCGAGCGTCATGTCCTTCGCGCCGAGCACTTCCACGACCCGCGTGAAATCGGTGGTGCCGAACCCGAGGCCGCCCGCCTCGCGCGGCGCGAGCATGCCGAGCAGGCCGCGATTGCCGAAGTCGAGCACGATGTTCGGCGGAATGCAGCGGCGCTCGTCGATCTGCAGGGAATTCACGCAGCGCGGCACGTAGTCGTCGAGCCATTCGATCAGCGCGCGGGCCCGCGGCGACAGCGCGGCTGGCGGCGCTTCGGGCGTGTGCTCCGCATAGGGCGCGGTCGTCGCGGCATGGGCTGCCGAGGCACCGGTCGCGGCCGCACCCACTACCTCGGCACCGGCTGCGGCATCGTCGGCTGTTGCGGCATCGACTGCCGCAGCGTCGGCTATCGAGGCACCAGCCATAGCTGCCTCAAGCACCTCGGCACCGGCTGCCGCACCGTCGACTGTTGCGGCATCGGCTGCCACAGCACCAGTCACCTCGGTATCAACTGCCGCATCGTCGGCTATTGCGTCATCGGCTGCCACAGCGCCGGCCATAACGGCACCAACCACCTCGGCACCGGCTACCGCGACACCGGCCGCCTCATCATCCGTCTCGCGCCACTGCGCGAGCACCGCCAGTTCGCCCGCTGCCAGCCGGCGGCGCATCAAGTCGCGCTGGATCTTGCCGCTGCTCGTCTTGGCAATCTCGCCCGGCTGCACGAAGACGACCCACGCCGCCGCAAGCCCATGACCTTCCCAGATCGCGCGGCGCACGCGCCCGATCTCGGCGCGCATCGCCTCCGGATCGAGCTTCGCGCGATTGAGGCCCTGCACGATCGCGAGGCCGCCGTCCTCCAGCAGGAACGCCGCGCCGCTGTGCGCGCGGTACAGGTCGCCGAGCGCCTGCACCGTGTCCTCGAGATCCTGCGGGTAGTAATTCACGCCGTTGACGATCAGCAGTTCCTTGATGCGCCCCGTGATGTAGAGCCTTCCGTCCCGTACGCAGCCCAGGTCGCCCGTGCGCAGGAAGGGCCCGTCGCCCGTGTCGGCCAGATACGCGCGGAACGTCTCCGCCGTCTCGACGGGCCGCTGCCAATAGCCGCCCGTCACGCCGCGCCCGTTCAGCCAGATCTCGCCGACCACGCCGTCCGGCAACGCCTTCCACGTGACGGGATCCACGATCCGCGCATCGAGTTCCGCGGGCGTGGCGTACACGCTCACGAGCGAGGCGAGCGCCTCGCCCGCGTCCGCATCGCCCGCCGGCACGATCCGGTTCGCGCCGAGCGGCGCGCGCGCGACGGACAGCACCGCCTGCGCGTCCGCATGCCCGCCCGACACGTAGAGCGTCGCCTCGGCGAGCCCGTAGCACGGGAAATGCGCATCCGCGCGGAATCCGGCCGGCGCGAAACGCGCGCTGAAGCGTGCGAGCGTCGACGCCTTGACCGGCTCCGAACCGTTGAACGCGACGCGCCAGCTGCCCAGGTCGAGTTCGGCCCGCTCGGCATCGTCGATCTTGTCGACGCACAGATCGAATGCGAAGTTCGGCCCGCCCGCGATGGTCCCCGCATAGCGCGAGATCGCGAGCAGCCAGCTCGACGGATTGCGCAGGAAGCTGAACGGCGACATCAGCACCGCATGCGCGCCGACCGACAGCGCCTGCAGGATCATGCCGATGAGCCCCATGTCGTGATAGAACGGCAGCCAGCTGACGATCACGGCATCGCCGTCGCAGCGCATCGCCCGCGCCTGCTGACGCGCATTGAGCAGGATGTTCCCGTGCGACACCATCACGCCCTTCGGCGTGCCGGTCGACCCCGACGTGTATTGCAGGAACGCGAGCGAGGCGGACTCCAGCGGCGGCATGTCGTCGTCGCTCGCGCGCATCGGCGACGGCCCGGGCGCGCCCGTCAGCACGCTGCATCCGGCTTCGAGCCCGAGCTGGGCGCGCAACGCATCGCCGTGCCGCGCGATCGTTTTCGCATCCACGATCAACGCGGACGGACGACAGTTCCCGATCACCGCCGCGAGCTTGTCCCAGTCGCGCTGCGTCGACGGCGGATACATCGGCACCGCGACCGCGCCCGCCGCCAGGCAGCCGAGAAAGTCGACGATGTAATCGAGCCCCGACGGCTGCATGAGCATCACGCGCCGGCCTGCCAGCCCGCGCGCGCGCACGTCGGTCGCGCGTGCATCGACCGCCGCGCCGAGTTCGCCGAAGGTCATGCCGCGCTCGAACTGCGCGCGCTCCTTGAGGAAGGTGTAGGCCGGCCGGTCCGGACGCGTCGCGGCCCAATGGCGCAGGCGCTCGATGATGGTCCGATGCGGCGGCGTCACGGATTCGTCATCCATTAGTTATCCGAATTTAAATGAAAAGTCATGGAAAGCCCAATGCATGTCTGCGCCGCTGAAGGCGCGCGCATCGATCCGCTCGGAAAAAAACCGCCCCGCCCGTGAGGCAGACTCAATGAGTCCGCGGCAACGGACTCAGATCGGTAGGTCGCTGAGAATCGAGAAGGATGCGGTGCCTGTCGCGACCAGTTCGCCGTCGGCCGATTTCAGGCTCATCTCGGCCACCGCGAGCTTGCCGCCGCCCCGCACGAGGCGGGCCGTCGCGACGAGATCCTGGTGTCTCGCCGCCTGCAGCATCCGGACGTGCAGATCCGCCGTCACGACGAGCTTGCGACACTGCGCGGCCACGGTGAACCAGCCCGCGCTGTCGAGCATCGCCGCGAATACGCCGCCATGCGTGTCGTTCATACCGTGATCGAAATCCGGCCGGCGCGCCATCGAAATGGTCGCATGGCCCTCTTCGTCGAATGCGATGCGCAATCCCATCGTCTTTGAAATAGGCGCCGCTTTGAATGATTTCTCGAGGAAAACCATGACATCCTGCGCAGACATCCCTTCCTCCATCTCTCGCTTTTTTTGGCCGATTCAGCGCTTGCGCGCCAATGGAACCGATTTAGTTATGCGACTCGTCGATTTCAGGATCGCTGGCCGCCGGACGCGCCGCGCAATACCTGCGCGGACGTCCGCCAAGACACCATGGCGCCGGCCGGTGCGCCGCGCAAAGCACGGCCCGCCAGCCTGGGGGCTCGATCCGTCTCCTCGGTAATGAAACCGCCGGTCGTCGAAACAGCGTGCTTGAGACTAGGACAAATTGTTGAACTTTGCAAACCAAAACACGGCTTCCTTCACACTTCGGAGCCGTTGATCGTTATGCAACATCGACGCCGGCCTTTTACCGCGCGGCTTTCAATTCGTGAGCCATTTACAGAGGAACCATTCAAATAGCCACTCACCTTTTCGATTTACTGCACAGGATTTTCTTTGAGAACGAATTTGATATGTCTCGCATTATTTCCGGTCGGCCGGATTACGCTCGATGATCGCTTTATCAAAGTTGCCCGGGATTCGGACACGCTTCACTGAGATCGCACGACGACGTCCTTTCCGCCTCGCTTCCTTTCTCGCTGCTTCGATTGCACGACTGCGACCTTGCGCACTGAAGCACCGCGATCGCGGCCCCTGACGTAACGTCGAATACGCCCGACGATCCGCGTCCGCCGGCCTGCATGGCGGGAATCGATGCGAGCACGAATTCCGGCCGCGCGGCCGGCTTCGCGGTGACGGACAACACGTTCTCGCGCATCCGGTATCCGGCTTCCATGCGCTCGCGCAACGTGTGCCCGTTCCACGTCGGGCGCAACGTGCTCACCTCGATCGGCTGCACCACGCTCGACATGCCGCACGCGGCCCGCTGCACGGCGAACGCGCTCGACGGCCGGTCGGCGACCGCGTCGGGTTGCGTCGCGAGCGTGAGCCTCGGCATCACCGATGCAAAGGCCTCGCGCATGCCGCTCGGCAGCCGCGCGCTGACGACGCCGGAGACGGTGCGGCGCGCGGGATCGATCGCCGCGCGCTTCGGATTCCGGCTGGACAACCCGCGTGGCGGTATGCCTCATGCGAGAGATCCGCGTGCGCATCCTGCGGAACCGTGCGCAATAGTTGGACCGCCCCTCCGGCAAACGCGCTCGCACACGGCCTCCGCCTCGGCCCTCGCGTCATTCGGAACGCGCACCGCGCGGTGCGCCGCATGCATTGCGAAACGCGCGCCAATCCGTTATAAAGGTCTGTCCGGCCAACAGCCGGCCACCTCGTTTTCTTCCCCCCGACCTCCGGAGGATGCTATGTCACCGTTAAACGTAACGGCGCGCTGAACAGCGCCAACCTCATCCGACCGCTCGCCCGCTTCCTCGTCCGCTTCCTCGCGCGCTGCACGCGTCATTCCCGCCTGCCTTCCCGGCTTCGCCACACGGCCCCCGATCCGCTGTTCGTCATGTCTTTCCCGCGCTGGCGCTTCCCGCCCCCGCGCGCCGCGACGCTCGTCCACGTCAGCCGCTGAGCCATCCGCTCCGCCGCGCGCCGGGTCTTCCCCGACGCACGCCGCCGTTCGACCGGCCCGTTCCGCCCGCACCCGCTGCGCGGCGAAGGCCCCCGGCCGTCCATTCCTTCCGCCCATGACGAATCCAGCATGACCGACCGAACCGATACCGCCCACGCCGCCTCACCGCCCCGCCTCGAAGGCATCGAGGACAAATGGGCCCGCCACTGGGACGCGCAGCAGACCTATGCATTCGATCGAAGCGCACCGCGCGACGCGATCTATTCGATCGACACCCCGCCGCCGACCGTGTCCGGCTCGCTGCACGTCGGCCACGTGTTCAGCTTCACGCACGCCGACATCGTCGCGCGCTTCCAGCGCATGAACGGCCGCGCCGTGTTCTATCCGATGGGGTGGGACGACAATGGCCTGCCGACCGAGCGCCGCGTCGAGCAGTACTTCGGCGTCGTGTGCGACCCGGCCATCCCCTACGATCCCGCCTACCAGCCGCCGGCCGCGCCGGCCGCGCAGCGCGGCCGGTTCGCGCGCATCAGCCGCCGCAACTTCGTCGCGCTGTGCCATCAGCTCACCGCGCACGACGAGCAGGCCTTCCGCGCGTTGTTCGTGCGGCTCGGGCTGTCGGTCGACTGGCGGCTCGCCTACACGACGATCGGCACGCGCGCGCAGCGCGCCAGCCAGCGTGCGCTGCTGCGGAACGCCCGGCGCGGCGAACTGTACAACCAGGAAGCGCCGTGCCTGTGGGACGTCACATTCCGCACGGCCGTCGCGCAGGCCGAACTGGAGGAACGCGAAGTCAGCGGCGCGTATCACGACCTGCGCTTCGCAGACGACGCCGGCCGCGAGATCGTGGTCGCGACCACCCGCCCGGAGCTGCTGCCCGCCTGTGTCGCGCTCGTCGCGCATCCCGACGATGCGCGCTACCAGGCGCTGCTCGGCAGGCAGGCGCGCTGCCCGCTGTTCGGCCTGAACGTGCCGATCCTCGCGCACCCGCTCGCCGATCCCGCCAAGGGCAGCGGCATCGCGATGGCCTGCACGTTCGGCGACCTCACCGACGTGATCTGGTGGCGCGAACTCGATCTGCCGACGCGCGCGGTGCTCGATCAGGACGGTCGCCTGAGACGCGATACGCCCGCCTGGATCGACACCCCCGACGGCGCGGCCCACTACGCGCGGCTCGGCGGCCACACGGCCGCCGACGCGCGCCGCCGGATCGCCGACGCGCTCGCCGAGGCCGGCGCGCTGGCGTGCGCGCCGCGTCCGGTCACGCACGCCGTGAAGTTCTTCGAGAAAGGCGACCGGCCGCTGGAGATCATCGCGACGCGCCAATGGTATCTGCGCAACGGCGGCCGCGATCCCTCGCTGCGCGCCGCGCTGCGCGCACGCGGCGACGCGTTGCAGTGGCATCCCGGCTTCATGGGCCAGCGCTACGCGCATTGGGTCGACGGGCTCAACGGCGACTGGCTGATCAGCCGCCAGCGCGTGTTCGGCGTGCCGCTGCCGTTCTGGTATCCGCTCGACGCGACGGGCGCGCCCGACTACGACGCACCGCTCCACGCGGACGAAGCCGCGCTGCCGATCGATCCGCGCTCGCACGTGCCGCCCGGCTATCGGGAAGCCCAGCGCGGCCAGCCGAACGGCTTCGTCGGCGAGACCGACGTGATGGACACCTGGGCCACCAGCTCGCTCACGCCGCAGATCGCGGCCGGCTGGGAAGAACCGGACGGCTGCTTCGAGCAGGTGTTCCCGATGGACCTGCGGCCGCAGGCGCACGACATCATCCGCACCTGGCTGTTCGGCACGACCGTCCGCGCCCATCTCGAACACGGCCGGCTGCCGTGGCGGCATGCGATGCTGTCGGGCTGGATCCTCGACCCCGATCGCAAGAAGATGTCCAAATCGAAGGGCAACGTGGTCACGCCCGCCGCGCTGCTCGAACGCTACGGCTCGGACGGCGTGCGCTACTGGGCCGCGCTCGGCCGCCCGGGCGCCGACGCGGCGTTCGACGAGACGCAGATGCGCAACGGCCGGCGGCTCGCGCTGAAGCTGCTCAACGTGTCGACTTTCGTGCTCGGCTTCGACGCGAGCGGGCCGCACGCCGTGAGCGCCGCGCTGGATCGCGCGATGCTCGCGCGGATCGCCGCCTGCGCCGAGCAGGCGGGTACGGCGCTGGCATCGCTCGATTATGCGAAGGCGCTCGCGCAGATCGAGGCGGACTTCTGGTGGTATTGCGACGATTACGTGGAACTGGTGAAGGCGCGCGCGCATCGCGCCGACGCGGCGGGCGCATCCGCGCGTCACGCGCTGCGCGCCTCGCTGTCGATCATCCAGCGGTTGTTCGCCCCGTACCTGCCGTTCGTCGCGGAGGAAGTCTGGTCGCGCTGGCAGGCCGGCTCGATCCATCGCGCGGCATGGCCCGACGGCGCGGCTGCGCGCGCGCTCGCGGGCGCGTCCGCGAGCGCCGCCGCGACGTACGCGGCGACCGATGTGCTGCGGGCGATCCGCAAGGCCAAGTCCGATGCGAAGGTGTCGATGAAGGCCGAGGTTGCGTGCGCCTCGGTGGGCGACAGCGCACCGCGCCTCGCGCTGATCGAGGCCGTCCGCGACGACCTCGTCGCCGCCGGCCGGCTCGCGCAGCTGGCGCTGGCGCAATCGGATGCGTTCCGCGTCGACGTGACGCTCGTGTAGCGTGGATCAGCGCAGGTTCGCGGCCCGGGCGCGCCGTCGGCGTCCGGGCCGCGTCGCGGTGAGGCGAAGCGGGGCTAGAAACGATCGAGCACGTCGAACACCTTGTCGGCGGTGCGCTTCGCGTCCGCCGACAAGCCGCTGTCCTTCACCGCCTGCTTGGCCACTTCGCCGCCGATGTCCTTGATCGCGCTGATCGCCGCCGACACCGGATTGAAGCGCCCCTTGGTGATGACGTCGATCAGCGTCTTGCCGATGCCCTTCACGATCGCGCCGAGATACTTGCCGACCTGCTCGAAGCCCCATTGCAGGTTGTCCTTGTTGGTGCCGTCGAGGCGGACATGGGTGTCGCTCGTCTGATCGAGCTGGTGCCCCTTGCCCTGGATTTCCTGCGCATAGGACCAGCCGTTCTTGCAGATGTCCTGCAGCATGCCGGCTTCCGTGCCGTGGCGCGCGTCGCCGTCCTTGGTGAAGCCGTCGATCTTGCCGTTGCCGAGCTGCGAATCGGAACGCACGCCGCCCTCGCGGTTGTTCGAACTCTTCACGTAGGTGAGCATGGCCGCCGCGCGGTATGCCTGATCGGGATCGCTGTCCATGTGGCCGCCGACCAGCTGGTTGAGCTTGTCGCGAATGCCGCTCTGGTTGCCGAGCTGCTTGAGCAGCGGGTTGTCCTTGATGATCTGCTCCGCGCTGCGCGCGTCGCCGGGAGGACGCGAGGTGTTCGCGTCGGGCGGCGCGGATGCGAAGCGCGCCATCGACGGGTCCGGCGACGCCGGGCAACGCTGCTCGGGCGGCGGCGCGGCGGGAGCCTGCGCGAATTTCCCGGTCGGCTTGAAATTGAACGAGGCATCCCCGCCGCCGTCCGGCCCGCTATCGCTCGGGAGCGCTTGATTCGAATCGCCGTCGACCTTGAACAGCTCGATCGACTCCTTCAGGATCCGGCGCAGCGCGTCGGACGATTCGGCTTCCGCGTCCTGCGACGGCTTGAATGCGTGGGCCGGCACGATCGGCATGTCGAATACATTGCCGGGATCGCCATTGATTCTGCTCGCCATGAGGTAGTCCTCCGACTGGAATGTCCGTGCATGAAGCCGACTGCCCGTGCGCGGCAGGCGATCGGTTTCGCGCAAAGCATCTTGCTCTGCGGCGATGTGGGAGCGCGAAGGAGGAAGCGAAGCTATGTCGATGCATGCGAAGCGAATGGAGCGCGCGCGTGAGATGCGTGGCTACGCCTCATGACAATCGATGGGCTCATCCCGAGCTTGGCCGTCGCTCGATCGAGCGTGCAATAGCGTGGCCCGGTTCGCCTATCGGGACGACATCAGCATGCCGCTTCGGCTCGACGTGGACGCCTGGAATTCATTCGCGCGGGCCGACGGCGGTGAGCGGTATCGCTGAAGGCAGCCGGCGGAATCGACTCAACCGGCATCGAGCGGCTCGGCCGGGTTCGATGTCGCCGCCCCCCGCCCCGCCACATACCGGCTCGGCGCGTCCCCCAGCACCCCGCGAAACGCCGACGCGAACGCACTCGGGCTCGCATACCCCAGATCGAGCGCGACCCGCGTGACCGGCTGCCCCTCGCCCAGCCGCGCCACGGCGGCGAGCAAACACACCTGCTGCCGCCACGCCGCGAAGCTCACTCCCGTCTGCGCACGAAAGAGCCGCGTGAAAGTACGCCGGCTCATCCCCGCCTCGGCCGCCACGCCGTCGAGATCGCGCGTGATCGACGGCGCGTCGAACACGCGCCGGCATACCCTCGCGAGACGCGGATCGGCGGGCAGCGGCGCATGCAGCGACAGGCGCGGCATCGACGCGATTTCCGCGACCAGCAGCCCCATCAGCATGCCGTCCCGCCCATCGCGCGCATACAGCGGCGGCACATCGACCGCCTCCGCGAGCAACTGCCCGAGCAGCGCCGACACCCCATACACGCCGCACTGATCGGGCAAGCCCGCCGCGTCGGCCGCCGCCTGTGCGATGAAGGTATTGAGCATCGTGACCGGCCCGCTCATCGTCATGTCGTGCGCGACGCCGGCGGGCACCCAGCAGGCGCGTTGCGGCGGGACGAGCCAACGCCCCCGCGGCGTCGCCACGCTGATCGCGCCGCGCGCGGCGAACGCGAACTGCCCGCGCCGGTGCGCATGCATGGGAAAGGTCTCGCCCGGCGCGTAGTCGTTGGCGGTCACCACCACGTCGCGCGGGAGATCTTCGTAGGGATCGAGCAGCGTATCTCTCATGGCCCGGATTCTATAGTGATTGACCCGCCAACGCAGGCGGGCCAGCACTGCCCGACGCACAATCCGTCGTCGATCCGGGGCCGCTCGCGCCGCCCGTCGGATTGCAACCCCCTCTCTTTCGATTCCGGAGTCGACATGCCCAATACGTTTCATCGCGTGGGAAGCGGTCCCCACGCCGTCCTCGTGCTGCACGGCTGGTTCGGCGATGCGCACGCGTTCGAGCCGATCGAGCCCTGGCTCTCGACCGACGCGTTCAGCTACGTCTTCATGGACAACCGCGGTTACGGCGGGATGCGCGCCGCGCCCGGCGCGTACACGATCGACGAAGTCGCCACCGATGCGCTCGCGCTCGCGGATGCGCTCGGCTGCCCGCGCTTCAGTCTCGTCGGTCATTCGATGGGCGCGATGGCGGCGGAGCGCATCGCCGCGCGCGCGCCCGAGCGGGTGCGCGCGCTGGCGCCGATCACGCCGGTGCCATGCGGCGGGATCGCCTTCGATCCCGACCATCGCGCGTGGCTCGACGCCGCCGCCGCGTCGCCGGCGCGACGCCGGGACATCATCGCCCGCAGCACGGGGCAGCGCCTGCCGGCCGCGTGGGTGACGTGGAAGGCGGCGTACTCGTTGGAGCGCGCCGCGCCGGAGGCCTTCGCCGCCTACTTCGCCGCGTGGGCCGATACCGATTTCAGCGACGAACTCGACCGACGGCATCCAATGAAGGTGCTGGTCGGCGCGCACGACGCGATGTTCAACGCGGCGCTGATGGAGCGGACCTATCTGCGGCGCTATCCGCTCGCCACGCTGGAGGTGCTGGACAACGCCGGCCACTACCCGATGAACGAAACACCGCTCGCGTTGGCGGCGACGCTCGAATCGTTCCTGCGAACCTGCGCGCTGCCGGCTTGATGCACGCGCGATGAAGCGCCGGATGCAAAACGGGCCGGCGCAACCCACGCGCCGGCCCGTTCCTCGTCGCACCGCGCGGCCATGCCTCCGCGCGGCCGGTTATTTTCTTCAGCCGAGGTTCTCGAAAATAGCCGCGATGCCCTGCCCGCCGCCGATGCACATCGTGACGAGCGCATAGCGCCCGCCCACGCGTTGCAGCTCATGCAGCGCCTTCACGGTGATCATCGCGCCGGTCGCGCCGATCGGGTGACCGAGCGAGATGCCCGAGCCGTTCGGGTTCACCTTCGCCGCATCGAAGCCCAGCTCCTGCGACACCGCGCAGGCCTGCGCCGCGAAGGCCTCGTTGGCTTCGATCACGTCGAGATCCTCGACGCGCAGCCCGGCGCGCTGCAGCGCCGTGCGCGTCGCCGGCACGGGGCCGATGCCCATGTATTGCGGATCGACGCCCGCGTGCGCATACGCGACGAGCCGCGCCATCGGCTTGAGCCCGCGCTGTTCCGCCGCCTCGCGCGACATCAGCAGCACCGCCGCCGCGCCGTCGTTGATGCCCGAGGCATTGCCGGCCGTCACCGTGCCGCCGTCTTTCGCGAACACCGTCTTGAGCTTCGCGAAGTCCTCGGGCACCGCGTCGGTGCGCACGTGCTCGTCGGTATCGAACACGACTTCACGCCCCTTGACGGTGCGCGCGACCGGCACGATCTGGGCCTTGAAGCGGCCCTCGGCGATCGCGTGCGCGGCGCGCCGATGCGATTCGAGCGAGAGCGCGTCCTGCTGCTCGCGCGTGATCCCGAACCTGCGCGCGACGTTCTCCGCCGTCACGCCCATCGGCACGGTGTGAAACGGATCGCTGAGCGCGCCCTGCATCATGTCGACCAGTCGGATATCGCCCATCCGCGCACCGAAGCGCGCCTCGGACACGATATGCGGCGCGCGGGTCATGTTTTCCGCGCCGCCGCCGATCGCGGCTTCCGCGTCGCCGAGCAGGATCGTCTGCGCGGCCGACACGATCGCCTGCAAGCCCGAGCCGCACAGGCGGTTCACGTTGAACGCCGGGGTCGTCTCCGGAATGCCCGCGTCGATCGCGGCGACGCGCGACAGATAGAGATCCTTCGGTTCGGTCGCGAGCACGTTGCCGAACACCACGTGGCCGACGTCCTCGCCCTTCACGCCCGTGCGCGCGAGCACCTCGCGCACCACGAGCGCCCCCAGTTCGGTCGGCGCGAAGTCCTTCAGGCTGCCGCCGAACTTGCCGATGGCGGTCCGCACGCCGCCCACTACCACGACTTCCTTGCTCATGTCCGTTCCTTATCGAAGTGGCCGCGCCAACGCGCGCCGGTTTGACTTACATGTTCGGATAATTCGGTCCGCCGCCGCCCTCGGGGGTGACCCAGACGATGTTCTGGGTCGGGTCCTTGATGT
>NZ_JBXAPG010000036.1:0-86029 GCF_058803765.1 Burkholderia sp. GW821-FHT14F03 | reverse complement strand
GTTCGGGGAGCGATTTACGCAAGCCCGCTGATCACGGGTTGTTCAACCGCCTCGCCCACAAAAATGCGGACAGGTCCGTCGGCGCCGCGCTCACATCAGCACGATGTCATACTGCTCCTGACTCAGATTCGATTCCACCTGCAGCGATACCGGCTTCCCGATGAAATCGATCAGCATCGCCAGATGCTGCGATTCCTCGTCGAGGAACAGGTCGATCACCTGCTGCGACGCGATCACGCGGAATTCCCTCGGATTGAACTGCCGCGACTCGCGCAGGATCTCCCGCAGCACGTCGTAGCACACCGTACGCGAGGTCTTCACCTGCCCCTTGCCCTGGCAGGTCGGGCACGGCTCGCACAGCACGTGCGCGAGCGATTCGCGGGTGCGCTTGCGGGTCATCTCCACGAGCCCGAGCTGCGAGAACCCGTTCACGGTCACCCGCGTGCGGTCGCGCGACAGCGCCTTCTTCAGCTCGCTCAGCACCGCGTCGCGATGCTCGGCGTTCTCCATGTCGATGAAGTCGATGATGATGATCCCGCCCAGGTTGCGCAGCCGCAGCTGCCGCGCGATCGTATGCGCGGCCTCCAGGTTGGTCTTGAAGATCGTGTCGTCGAAGTTGCGCGCGCCGACATAGCCGCCCGTGTTGACGTCGATCGTCGTCATCGCCTCGGTCTGGTCGATCATCAAATAGCCGCCCGACTTCAGATCGACCCGCCGCGACAGCGCGCGCAGGATCTCCGACTCGATGTTGTACAGGTCGAACAGCGGCCGCTCGCCGGTGTAGTGGTGCAGCTTCGGGCTCACCGCCGGCGTGAACTCGGCCGCGAACTCGGCAAGCCGCTGGTAGGTCTCGCGCGAATCGACCTGGATCCGCGACGTGTCGTCGTTCGCGAAGTCGCGCAGCACGCGCTGCGCGAGATCGAGATCCTGATAGAGCAGGCTCGTCGCCGGCAGCCGCTGCGCCTGGGCGACGATCGTCGCCCAGGTCTTGCGCAGGTACGCGACGTCGGCCCCCAGCTCGTCGCCCGTCGCGTCCTCCGCGATCGTGCGCACGATATAGCCGCCTTTCTCCTCGGCCGGAATCACGGCGGTCAGCCGCGCGCGCACCGCCTCGCGCTCGGCCTCGCTCTCGATCTTCTGCGAGATGCCGATGTGCGGCTCCTGCGGCAGGTACACGAGCGTGCGGCCCGCGATGCTCACCTGCGTCGACAGCCGCGCGCCCTTCGTGCCGATCGGATCCTTGATCACCTGCACCATCAGCGTCTGGCCTTCGAACACCGTCTTCTCGATCGGCTGGTGCGCCGGCGTGGACTGCGTGTCGCCCGCGAGCCGCGGCTGCCAGATGTCGGCCACGTGCAGGAACGCGGCGCGCTCGAGCCCGATGTCGATGAACGCGGACTGCATGCCGGGCAGCACGCGCACCACCTTGCCGAGGTAGATGTTGCCGACGCGCCCGCGCGACAACGTGCGCTCGACGTGAAGCTCCTGCACGGCGCCTTGCTGCACGAGTGCCACCCGCGTTTCCTGGGGCGTGAGATTGATCAGGATTTCTTCGTTCATGGTCGGGTTCAGAAGGCGACGTCCGCCGCGCGCAGCAGCGCCGCGGTCTCAAAAAGGGGCAGACCCATGATACCCGAATGGGATCCGTCGATCCGCTCGACGAATTCGGCGGCGCGTCCCTGGATCGCATACGCGCCCGCCTTGCCGAACGGTTCGCCGCTGTCCACGTAGCGCTGCAGCGCGTCGGGCGCGGCCGGCGCGAAGCGCACCACGGAGCGCGACAGCGCGGGCGGCAGCAGCGCGCCGGCTGCGTCGATCACCGCGAGTGCGGTCAGGACTTCGTGCGAGCGGCCGGCGAGGCGGCCCAGCATCGCGAGCGCGTCGGCCGCGTCGGCGGGCTTGCCGAGGATCGCGCCGTCGATCGTCACGGTGGTGTCGGCGACCAGCACGGGCGCGGCCGGCAGGCCGCGCGCGCCGCGCCGCGCCCGCGCGGCTTCCGCTTTCGCGACGCAGACCCGCTGCACGTAACGGTCCGCCGGTTCGCCGGGCAGCTCGGCCTCGAGCGCCTCGGCATCCTCGTCGGCGTGCGGCAACAGCAGTTCGAAGCGCACCCCGAGCTGGTTCAGCAGCTCCTGGCGGCGCGGGCTTTGCGAGGCGAGATAGATGAACGGGAAGGCGGGGGCGGCGGGCATGGCGGTCGGGTTCTCGGTTGGCGCGCGGCGCGCGTCCGAGGACGCCGCGTCACGCGCGATGGTAGGGGTGATTCTGCGTGATGCTCCACGCGCGGTAAAGCTGTTCGGCGAGCAGCACGCGCACCATGCCGTGCGGCAGGGTGAGGCTCGACACGCGCAGCAGCACGTCGGCGCGCGCTTTCAGCGCCGGGTCGAGGCCGTCGGCGCCGCCGATCACGAACGCGACGTCGCGGCCGTCCTGCTGCCACTCGGGCAGCGCCTGCGCGAGCTGCATCGTGGTCCAGTCGCGGCCGCGCTCGTCGAGCGCGACGAGACGGGCCTGCTTGGGCAGCGCGGCCTCGATCTTCTGCCGCTCGGCGGCCATCACGCTCTCGGCGCTGCGGCCGCCCGAGCGCAGCTCGGGCTTGATCTCGCGCAACTCGATGCGCAGTTCGGGCGGCATCCGCTTCGCGTATTCGTCGAAGCCGGTCGCGATCCAGCCGGGCATCTTGTGGCCGACCGCGAGGATGTGCAGTTTCATGCGGACCGCGCGCGACTCAACGGCGGCGGTTGGCCGGCTGCTTGCGGGCGGGCGCCGGGGCGGCGTCCTCGTCCTCGTCGTCCCCGTCGAGCGGCTCGCTCGGGCGCGCGGGCGCGTTGCCGCCGAGCTTGAGCCGCACCGGCTTGTCGCCCCAGATCTCCTCGAGGTTGTAGTACTGGCGCAGCGCCGGTTGCAGGATGTGCACGACCGCGTCGCCGCAGTCGACCAGCACCCATTCGCCGGTTTCCTCGCCTTCGGAGCTGACGACGTCGCCGCCCGCCTTCTTGACCTCGTCGCGCACGTTCGACGCGAGCGCCTTGGTCTGGCGGTTCGAGGTGCCCGACGCGACGATCACGCGGTCGAACAGCTCGGTCAGGTGGCTGGTGTTGAAGACTTTGATGTCTTGCGCCTTGACGTCTTCGAGGGCGTCGACGATGACGCGTTGGAGTTTGCGGATATCCATGGAATTCAGGGGTGGTAAAGACGGTGTTGAAGAATATAGGCCCACACGGCGGCGGGGACGTGTTCGGCCGAGGCGCCCGGCATCCGTTCGCGCCGCGCGATGCATTCGCGCAGGTGCGCGCGGATGTCGGTGGCGGCGACGTCGAACGCGAGCGCCGTGTCGATCAGCAGGCGGCCGGCGGCGCGGGACTGCAACGCCTCCGGGCCGGCCGTGCGCCGCGCGATTTCGCGCGCGACGGCGGGCGACGCGGTGCCCAGGTCGAAACCCGGACGGCTCGCGGCGCCGATGTGCGCGAACTCGAACAGGCGCGGCCAGTCGCGCCAGGTGTCGAGCCGCACGAGCTGGTCCGCGCCGATCAGCAGCGTGAGCGACGCGTCGGGGCCGATCCGCGCGCGCCAGCGCTCGAGCGTCTCGACCGTGTAGGTCGGGCCGGCGTGGTCGATCTCGTCGGTCGCGACGCTGACCTCGACGCCCGGCAGCACCAGCGAGTCGGCGGCGGCGCGGGTCATCGCGAGCCGGTGATCGGCCGCCGACACGCCGCTCTTCTGGTACGGCTGGCCGGCCGGCATCAGCACCAGTTCGGTCAGCGCGAGCAGCCCCGCGAAGCGGCGCGCGAGCGCGAGATGACCGTCGTGGATCGGATCGAACGTGCCGCCCAGGATGCCGATTCGGCGTGGCAGCGGGGTGGGGCGGGCGGAAGTGTCCAGAACGCGTCCTCTGCTGGGTTCGAAGGGGCGGACGGGCTTACGCCCAGTCGCGCGGCACCAGGAAATCGCTGTAGAGGCGCGCCTCCGGCGTGCCCGGCTCGGGCTGCCAGTCATAGCGCCAGTTCGCCGTCGGCGGCATCGACATCAGGATCGATTCGGTCCGGCCGCCGCTTTGCAGCCCGAACAGCGTGCCGCGGTCGAACACGAGGTTGAACTCCACATAGCGGCCGCGCCGGTAGCCCTGGAACGCGCGTTCGCGCTCGCCGTACGGCGTGTCGCGGCGGCGCTCGAGGATCGGCAGGTAGGACGGCAGGAACGCGTCGCCGACGCTTTGCATCAGCTCGAACGCGCGCTCGAACCCCGGCTCGGCGAAATCGTCGAAGAAGATCCCGCCGATTCCGCGCGCCTCGTTGCGGTGCTTGAGGAAGAAATACTCGTCGCACCAGGTCTTGAAGCGCGGGTACAGCTCGACGCCGAACGGGGCGAGCGCCGCGCGGCAGGTGCGGTGGAAGTGCTGCGCGTCTTCCTCGTAGCCGTAGATCGGCGTCAGGTCCATGCCGCCGCCGAACCAGAAGATCGGCGCTTCGCCGGCCTTGGTCGCGATCAGCATGCGCACGTTCATGTGCACGGTCGGGCAGTGCGGGTTGCGCGGATGCAGCACCAGCGACACCCCGAGCGCCTCGAAGCCGCGCCCGGCGAGCTGCGGCCGCGCGGCGCTCGCGGAGGCCGGCAGCGCGTCGCCCGCGACGTCGGAAAAGCCGATGCCCGCGCGCTCGAAGACGCCGCCGTCCTCGAGGATCCGCGTGCAGCCGCCGCCGCGCAGGCGCTCGCCGGGGCCGCGCTGCCACGCATCGGTCGCGAGCGGTGCGCCGTCGAAGGCGCCAAGCGCGTCGGCGATGCGGGTTTGCAGCCCCTGCAGATAGGCGCGCACGCGGGGGACGTCGTAAGTCGAATCGGTCATCTGGGTACGGATGGCGCCCTTTTTTCGAGGGCGCCGTTCAAAAAGCATCTGCCGGGCATTCTAGCGAACCCCGGCAGAACAGGGGCGTCGCCCGCGCGGGCGACGCCGGAACGGATGCGGCGCGTCAGGCCGGCTTGCGGCTCAGCGCGCGGTAGCCGATGTCGCGACGATACTGCATGCCTTCGAAGTTGATCTGGTTGATCACTTCGTAGGCGGCCTGCTGGGCGCCGCGCACCGAGTCGGCGAGCCCGACCACGCACAGCACGCGGCCGCCCGAGGTGACGAGCTTGTCGCCGTCGTAGGCGGTGCCCGCGTGGAAGGTGACCGCGTGCGGCGCTTCCTCGGAGATGCCGTTGATGCGGTCGCCCTTGCGCGGCGTGTCGGGATAGCCGTGCGCGGCGAGCACGACGCCGAGCGCGGTGCGGCGGTCCCAGTCGAGCTCGACGGTGTCGAGCGTGCCCGCGATCGCCTGTTCGACGACCTTCGAGAAATCGCTCTTCAGGCGCGCCATGATCGGCTGGGTTTCGGGATCGCCCATGCGGCAGTTGAATTCGAGCGTGCGCGGGTTGCCGTCCTTGTCGATCATCAGGCCCGCGTACAGGAAGCCGGTGAAGCGGATGCCGTCCTTCTCCATGCCGCGCACGGTCGGCATGATGATCTCGCGCATCACGCGCGCGTGCATCTGCGGCGTGACGATCGGCGCGGGCGAGTAGGCGCCCATGCCGCCCGTGTTCGGGCCGCGGTCCTCGTCAAGCAGGCGCTTGTGGTCCTGGCTCGACGCGAGCGCGAGCGCATGCTTGCCGTCGACCATCACGATGAAGCTCGCTTCCTCGCCGTCGAGGAATTCCTCGATCACGACGCGCGCGCCGGCATCGCCGAGCTTGTTGCCGGACAGCATCATGTCGACGGCCGCGTGCGCCTCGTCGGCCGTCAGCGCGACCACCACGCCCTTGCCGGCCGCGAGGCCGTCGGCCTTCACCACGATCGGCGCGCCTTTCGCGTCGATGTACGCGTGCGCGGCGGCCGCGTCGGAGAAGGTGTCGTAATCGGCGGTCGGGATCCCGTGGCGTTTCATGAACGCTTTCGCGAAATCCTTCGAGCTTTCGAGCTGGGCCGCCTCGCGGGTCGGGCCGAACACCTTGAGGCCGCGCGCGCGGAACAGGTTGACGATGCCCGCCGCCAGCGGCGCTTCCGGGCCGACCAGCGTGAACGCGACCTGCTCGGCCTCGGCGAAGTCGGCGAGGTCCTCGAGCGAAGTGAGGTCGATGTTCTTCAGGCGCTCGTCCTGCGCGGTGCCGCCGTTGCCGGGGGCAACGTAGACGAGCTGGACGCGCGGCGACTGCGCGAGCTTCCAGGCCAGCGCATGTTCGCGGCCGCCGGAGCCGACGACGAGTAGTTTCATGGGATTCCCCGCAGACTAAGAATTGGGGCGGCCGGCGCGCCTGTCGGACGCGCCGGCCGCGAAATCGGTCCGGCCGCCGCGTCGCGCGCGAGCGGCGGCGTCATGCTTATTCCCCGGCGATGACGGCGTTCGTATACACCTCCTGGACGTCGTCGAGGTCTTCGAGCACGTCGAGGAGCTTCTGCATCTTCACCGCGTCGTCGCCGGTGAATTCCACTTCGTTCTGCGGCTTCATCGTCACTTCGGCGAGTTCGGCCTTGAAGCCGGCCGCCTCGAGCGCGTCCTTCACCTGCGAGAACGCCTGCCAGTCGCACAGCACCTCGATGCTGCCGTCGTCGTTCGTGTTGACGTCGTCGGCGCCCGCCTCGAGCGCGGCTTCCATCAGCGCGTCTTCCGAGGTGCCGGGCGCGAACAGGAACTGGCCGACGTGATCGAACATGAACGCCACCGAGCCGTCGGTGCCCATGTTGCCGCCGTACTTCGAGAACGCGTGCCGGACTTCGGCGACCGTGCGCACGCGGTTGTCGGTCAGCGTGTCGACGATGATCGCGGCGCCGCCGATGCCGTAGCCTTCGTAGCGGATTTCCTCGTAGTTCGCGCCATCCGCGCCGCCGACGCCGCGGTCGATCGCGCGCTTGACGTTGTCCTTCGGCATGTTCGCGTCGGCCGCCTTGTCGACCGCGAGACGCAGGCGCGGATTCGAGCCCGGGTCGCCGCCGCCGAGGCGCGCGGCCACCTGGATTTCCTTGATCAGGCGGGTCCAGACCTTGCCGCGCTTCGCGTCGGCAGCCGCTTTCTTATGCTTGATGTTGGCCCATTTCGAGTGACCAGCCATACCTTTCTCCGTCGCCCGCGCACATTCCGCGCAGGCGTTTTAGCTATCTGTCGTTGAGTCCCGCGGCCGCGGCAGGGGCGTGCGCCCGGGGCCGCCCGGTGTCGGGTGGAGCGTGATTTTATCATGCGGCGGTGCCGCGCCCGGACGGGGCGGCCCGCCCGGCGCTCAGTTCTTGGTGCCGAACAGGCGGTCGCCGGCGTCGCCGAGGCCCGGCACGATGTAGGCGTGCTCGTCGAGGTGCGAGTCGAGCGAGCCGACGTACAGCTTCACGTCCGGATGCGCGTCCTGGAACACCTTCACGCCCTCGGGCGCGGCGACCAGCGCGAGGAACATGATCCGCTCGCCGGGCACGTTGCGGCGCTTGAGCACGTCGACCGCGTAGGCGGCCGAGTAGCCGGTCGCGACCATCGGGTCGCACAGGATGAACACGCGGTCTTCCAGGTCCGGCAGGCGCACCAGGTACTCGACCGGGCGGTGATCGTCGGCGCGGTACACGCCGATGTGGCCGACCCGGGCCGACGGCACGAGGTCGAGCAGGCCGTCCGACATGCCGACGCCGGCGCGCAGCACCGGCACGATCGCGAGCTTCTTGCCCGCGATCACGGGCGCGTCGATCTCGACCAGCGGGGTTTCGACCCGCTTGGTCGTGATCGGCAGGTTGCGGGTGATCTCGTAGCCCATCAGCAGCGTGATCTCGCGCAGCAACTCGCGGAACGTGCGCGTCGACGTGTCCTTGTCGCGCATGTGGGTGAGCTTGTGCTGGATCAGCGGGTGGTCGAGGATGAAGAGATTGGGGAAACGGCTGTCCTGTTTCATGACGGGCGCCTGGCGGCAAAAAGGATTCGGGGGCGGCGGCCGGCTCCGGAGGGCGGCTGCGCGCGATACGGCCGTAAGTTTACCGAAGATGGGCGGCGCGATCCGGATATTATCGACGTTTCGATGGCGCGCGCCCGCCGCGCGGCCGTTTCCCGCTAACGCACACGGCCGGACACCGGCAAGGAAGGGCTCAGATGGATCTTGGCATCGCAGGACGGACCGCGCTGGTGTGCGCGGCCAGCAAGGGGCTCGGGCGCGGCTGCGCGCAGGCGCTCGCGGCCGAGGGCGCGAAGCTCGTGATCGTGGCGCGCACGCCGGACACGCTCGAGGCGGCCGCCGAGGCGATCCGCGCGGGCACCGGCGCGGCGGTGACGGCCGTCGCCTGCGACATCACGACGCCGGAGGGGCGGGCGCAGGCGCTGGCCGCGTGTCCGCAGCCGGACATCCTGGTGACCAACGCGGGCGGGCCGCCGCCGGGCGATTTCCGCCATTTTTCCCGCGACGACTGGATCCGCGCGCTCGACGCGAACATGCTGACGCCGATCGAGCTGATCCGCGCGACGATCGACGGGATGATCGGGCGGCGCTTCGGCCGGATCGTCAACATCACGAGTTCGGCCGTGAAGGCGCCGATCGACGTGCTCGCGCTGTCGAACGGCGCGCGTTCGGGGCTGACGGGCTTCGTCGCGGGGCTCTCGCGCAAGGTGGCCGAGCACAACGTGACGATCAACAACCTGCTGCCGGGCCTGTTCGACACCGACCGGATCACGACCACGCTCGAGGCGTCGGCGCGCGAGAGCGGGGTCGACCTCGACACGATGCGCGCGCGGCGCGTGCAGGGCATTCCGGCGCGGCGGCTCGGGCAGCCGGACGAGTTCGGCGCGGCCTGCGCGTTCCTGTGCAGCGCGCACGCGGGCTACATCACCGGGCAGAACTGGCTGCTCGACGGCGGCGCGTATCCCGGCACGTTCTGAGCCCTGACGCATCATGGTTTCGCCGGGCGTCGGCGCCGCGCGCCGCCGCCCGCTTTTCGCTTCGAGAGGACTGACCCGCATGAATGCACCGCGCATTGCGCTGATCGCGCACGATGCCAAGAAGGATGAGATCGTCGCGCTGACGGGCGCCTACCGCGACACGCTCGCGCGATGCGTGCTGCTCGCGACCGGCACGACGGGCGGCCGGATCGCCGCCGCGCACGCGCTCGAGGTCGAGCGCAAGCTGTCTGGGCCGCTCGGCGGCGACCAGCAGATCGGCGCCGAGCTGGCGTCGGGGCGTGTCGACATGGTGGTGTTCCTGCGCGACCCCATGACGGCGCAGCCGCACGATCCCGACATCAATGCGCTGGTGCGCGTGTGCGACGTGCACGACGTGCCGGTCGCGACCAACGTGGCGACGGCGCGCGTGCTGCTCGACGATCTGGCGCGCCGGCTGGCGCGGGGCGAACGACGGCGCGCGGTCGTCGTTCGCCTGTTGGTCGGGCGGCGCGTCGCCGCCGCCGGCTCAGTCGACCGTCTGGATCAGCAGGGTGGCCTGCCCGGTGTTGTCGCCGCACATGTCGTCGGTGACGAAGCCCCGGAGGGTGAGGGCGTTCCCGACGTCGCGGCTTGCGCGGCGCAGGAGGCAAGGGCCATCAGGAGGGGGCAGCGATGGAAATGCGCATGACTCGGATCCTTGATTTGATTTGGAGTTTGACTGGACGGCACATCTGCACATCTGCACATCTGCACGCCGGTGCGGCTTGACCGACGCCCGACATAACGGCACCGACGAACCTGTCTTTATCCTTTCGTCCGATTTATTTGACGGCGCGCAGCGCCGGCGTCCCGGGGCGGCGTCAGCAAGGAATCCGCCAACGCGCGAGAATCATGCGTCCCGTCGCAAGACGGCCGAATCTCCCCTGAACATCGAACCCAGGAGTACGACGCATGCCGAAAGCAATCCGCTATGACCAGCCGGGCGGTCCGGACGTGATGAAGTGGGTCGACGTCGAGGTCGGCGAGCCGCAGGCCGGCGAGGTGCGCGTGAAGCACCACGCGGTCGGTCTCAACTACATCGACGTCTATTTCCGCACCGGGCTCTATCCGCAGCCGCTGCCCGGCGGCCTCGGGATGGAGGCGGCGGGCGAAGTGACGGCGGTCGGCGCGGGCGTCGCCGCGCTGCGCCCGGGCGATCGCGTCGCCTACGTGACCCAGCCGCCCGGCGCGTATGCGCAGGAGCGCGTGGTGCCCGCCGAGAAGCTCGTCAAGCTGCCCGACGCGATCAGCTACGACGATGCGGCGTCGGTGATGCTGCAAGGCCTGACCGCGCACTACCTGCTGCGCCGCACCTATCCGGTGAAGGCGGGCGACACGATCCTGATCCACGCGGCCGCGGGCGGCGTCGGGCTGCTCGTCTGCCAATGGGCGAAGGCGCTCGGCGCGACGGTGATCGGCACGGTCGGCTCGGACGAGAAGGCGGAACTGGCGAAGGCGCACGGCTGCGACCATCCGATCGTCTACACGCGCGAGAACTTCACGCAGCGCGTGCGCGAGCTGACGAACGGCGCGGGCGTGCCGGTGGTCTACGACTCGATCGGCAAGGACACCTACGTCGGCTCGCTCGACAGCCTCGCGCCGCTCGGCTACTTCGTGAGCTTCGGCAACGCCTCCGGCCCGCTGCCGCCGATCGACTCGAAGGAGTTCGCGTCGCGCGGCTCGCTGTTCTTCACGCGCCCGACGCTGTTCTCGTACATCGGCAAGCGCGCCGATCTCGAACGCAACGCGGCCGAGCTGTTCGACGTGCTCGGTTCGGGCCAGGTCGCGACCAGCATCCGCCAGCGCTATCCGCTCGCCGAGGTCGCGCGCGCGCACGAGGATCTCGAAGCGCGCCGCACCACGGGCTCGACCATCCTGGTTCCCTGAGCGATCCCCTCCGGCCGGCCGCCACGCGCCGGCCGCACCCGCCGGGGCCTTGCCCCGGCGGCGTCGTTTACGTGTTTTTTACACCCCTCGTCAGACCTTTGACCCGTCCTTTACACGCATTCCCATAACGTTCTATCCGTCTGATTCCGAAGACGGAGAACATAAAAATGGATGCGGTGTATGTAGGTGGGTTGGTGCTGTTCGCGGCACTGATCTTCGCGTTGATCGCCGGCTGCGAGAAGCTTGCGCAATACGGTCGCGGGGGGCGTTCATGAGCTGGATGCTGTGGTTGGCCGGGGCGTCCACCGCCCTGTTGTTCGCATACCTCGTCTATGCGCTGCTGCGCGCGGAGGACATCGAATGAATGCGAACAATCTGTTCCAGGCGGCGCTGTTCGTCGTGATCCTGCTGGCCGCCGCGGTGCCGGTGGCCGGTTACCTGACGCGCGTGATGGAAGGCGCGTCGCGCGTGAACCGCGTGTTCGGTCCGCTCGAACGCGCGCTCTATCGGGTCGCGGGCGTCGATCCGCAGGCGGAGATGACGTGGAAGCAGTACGCGGTCGCGACGATCGCGTTCAACATGCTCGGCGTGCTGTTCCTCTATGGGCTGCTGCGCGTGCAGGGCGGGCTGCCCGGCAACCCGCAGCAGTTCGGCGCGATGACGGTCGACGGTGCGTTCAACACCGCGATCAGCTTCGTCACCAACACCAACTGGCAGGACTACACGCCCGAGCAGACGGTCAGCTACCTGACGCAGATGCTTGGTTTCACGGTGCAGAACTTCCTGTCGGCCGCGACCGGGATCGTCGTCGTGATCGCGCTGATCCGCGGTTTCGCGCGTCATACCGCGCGCACCATCGGCAACTTCTGGGTCGACGTCACGCGCGTCACGCTGTACGTGCTGGTGCCGATGGCGGCCGTGGTCGCCGCGCTGCTGATGAGCCAGGGCGTGATCCAGAACCTGAAGTCCTACCAGGACGTGCCGACCCTGCAGACCACCACCTACGCGGCGCCGAAGCTCGACGCGCAGGGCAACCCGGTCAAGGACGCGCAGGGCAATCCGGTCACGGTGCCGACCCAGGTGAAGTCGCAGACGCTCGCGATGGGGCCGGTCGCCTCGCAGGAAGCGATCAAGATGCTCGGCACCAACGGCGGCGGCTTCTTCAACGGCAACTCGGCGCATCCGTATGAAAACCCGACGCCGTTCTCGAATTTCCTGCAGATCTTCTCGATCCTGATCATCCCGGCCGCGCTGTGCATCGTGTTCGGCCGCATGATCGGCGATCGCCGCCAGGGCATCGCGGTGCTCGCGGCGATGACGGTCGCGCTCGTGGTCGCGATCGGCATCGAGGTGAGCGCGGAGCAGGGCGGCACCCCGGTTCTGAGCGCGCTGCACGTCGACCAGTCGGCGAGCGCGCTGCAGGCGGGCGGCAACATGGAAGGCAAGGAAACCCGCTTTGGCATCGCGCAGACGGGGATCTTCGTGGTCGCGACCACGGCCGCGTCGTGCGGCGCGGTGAACGCGATGCACGATTCGCTGACGCCCGTCGGCGGGCTCGTGCCGATGCTGCTGATGCAGCTGGGCGAGGTGATCTTCGGCGGCGTCGGGTCCGGCCTCTACGGGATGCTGGTGTTCGCGCTGCTCGCGGTGTTCGTCGCGGGCCTCATGATCGGCCGCACACCCGAGTACGTCGGCAAGAAGATCGAGTCCTACGAGATGAAGATGGTGTCGATCGTCGTGCTGCTGACGCCGATGCTCGTGCTGGTCGGCACCTCGGTCGCGGTGCTCAGCGCCGCCGGCAAGGCGGGTATCGCGAACCCCGGCCCGCACGGCTTCTCGGAGATCCTGTACGCGTTCAGCTCGGCCGCGAACAACAACGGCAGCGCGTTCGCGGGCCTGACCGTGGGCACGCCGTTCTACAACTGGATGACCGCGATCGCGATGTGGTTCGGCCGCTTCGGCACGATCATCCCGGTGCTCGCGATCGCCGGCTCGCTTGCCGCGAAGAAGCGGATCGCCGCGACGGGCGGCACGATGCCGACCCACGGGCCGCTGTTCGTCGTGCTGCTGCTCGGCACGGTGCTGCTGGTGGGCGCGCTGACCTACGTGCCGGCGCTGGCGCTCGGCCCGGGCGTCGAGCATCTGATGCTGTTCACCGGCGGCGGCCAGTAAGCCGGCCGGAGACCACGATACAAGCCCCTCTGCAAATGGGCATCTGAGGATTGCAATGAATCAACATTCCGCTACGCGATCCATGTTCGACCCGGCGCTGGTGCGCCCGGCGATCGTGGATTCGTTCAAGAAACTCACGCCGCGCACGCAGTTCCGCAACCCGGTGATGTTCTGCGTGTACGCCGGCAGCATCCTGACCACGATCCTGTGGATCGCCGCGCTGGCCGGCCAGGCCGAGGCGCCCGCGGGCTTCATCCTCGCGGTCGCGCTGTGGCTGTGGTTCACCGTGCTGTTCGCGAACTTCGCCGAGGCGCTCGCGGAAGGGCGCTCGAAGGCGCAGGCCGCCTCGCTGCGCAGCGCGAAGAAGGATGTGATGGCGAAGAAGCTCAACGAGCCGCATCCGAAATCGCCGATCCGCATCACCACCGCGAGCGACCTGCGCAAGGGCGACGTGGTGCTGGTCGAGGCCGGCGATACGATCCCGGCCGACGGCGAGGTGATCGAGGGCGTCGCGTCGGTCGACGAATCGGCGATCACCGGCGAATCCGCGCCGGTGATCCGCGAGTCGGGCGGCGACTTCTCGTCGGTCACGGGCGGCACGCGCGTGCTGTCCGACTGGATCGTGGTGAAGGTCACGGCGAACCCGGGCGAGGCCTTCCTCGACCGCATGATCGCGATGGTCGAGGGCGCGAAGCGCCAGAAGACGCCGAATGAGATCGCGCTGACCATCCTGCTCGTCGCGCTGACCATCGTGATGCTGCTCGCGACCGCGACGCTGCTGCCGTTTTCGATGTTCTCGGTCGAGGCGATGAAGGCGGGCCACGTGGTGACCATCACCGCGCTCGTCGCGCTGCTGGTGTGCCTGATCCCGACCACGATCGGCGGGTTGCTGTCCGCGATCGGCGTGGCCGGCATGAGCCGCATGATGCAGGCCAACGTGATCGCCACCTCGGGCCGCGCGGTCGAGGCGGCGGGCGACGTCGACGTGCTGCTGCTCGACAAGACCGGCACGATCACGCTCGGCAACCGCCAGGCCTCGCTGTTCGTGCCGGCGCCGGGGGTGACGGAGGAGGCGCTGGCCGATGCGGCGCAGCTGTCGTCGCTCGCCGACGAGACGCCGGAAGGCCGCAGCATCGTGGTGCTCGCGAAGGAGCGCTTCAACATCCGCCAGCGCGACATGGGCGCGCTGCACGCGACCTTCCTCGGCTTCTCCGCGCAGACCCGCATGAGCGGCGTCGATCTACCCGGCCGCGAGATCCGCAAGGGCGCGGCCGATGCGATCAAGCGCTACGTCGAGAGCCACGGCGGCCGTTTCCCGGACGAAGTGCGGCGCGCGGTCGACGACGTCGCGCGGCGCGGCAGCACGCCGCTCGTGGTGGCCGACCTGCAGACGGGCGACGCGGGCCACGGTGCGCGCGTGCTCGGCGTGATCGAGCTGAAGGACATCGTGAAGGGCGGCATCAAGGAACGTTTCGCCGAGCTGCGCAAGATGGGCATCAAGACCGTGATGGTGACGGGCGACAACCGCCTGACCGCCGCCGCGATCGCCGCCGAGGCCGGGGTCGACGACTTCCTGGCCGAGGCCACGCCGGAGACCAAGCTCGCGACGATCCGCGAGCATCAGGCGGCGGGGCGGCTCGTCGCGATGACGGGCGACGGCACCAACGACGCGCCGGCGCTCGCGCAGGCGGACGTCGCGGTGGCGATGAACACCGGCACGCAGGCGGCGAAGGAGGCGGGCAACATGGTCGATCTCGACTCGAACCCGACCAAGCTGATCGAGATCGTCGAGATCGGCAAGCAGATGCTGATGACGCGCGGCTCGCTGACCACGTTCTCGATCGCGAACGACGTCGCGAAGTATTTCGCGATCATTCCGGCCGCGTTCGCGACGACCTATCCGCAGCTGAACGCGCTCAACGTGATGCATCTGGCGACGCCGTCGTCCGCGATCATGTCGGCGGTGATCTTCAACGCGCTGATCATCGTGCTGCTGATTCCGCTCGCGCTCAAGGGCGTGCGCTATCGCGCGCTCGGCGCCGCGTCGCTGCTGCGCCGCAATCTGCTGGTCTACGGGCTCGGCGGGATCCTGGTGCCGTTCGTCGGCATCAAGCTGATCGACATCGTGCTCGCCGCTTTCGGCTGGGTTTAAAGGAATACCGTCATGAAATCGCTTTTTCGTCCGCTCATCGTCGTGTTCGTCGTGCTGGTCGCCATCACGGGCCTCGCCTATCCGGCCGTGATGACCGTGTTCGGGCAGGCCGTGTTTCCCGCGCAGGCGAACGGCAGCCTGATCGAACAGAACGGCAAGGTGGTCGGCTCCGCGCTGATCGGCCAGCAGTTCGATGCGCCGCGGTACTTCTGGGGCCGCCTGTCGGCGACCACGCCGATGCCGTACAACGCGACCGGTTCCGGCGGCTCGAACCTCGGGCCGCTGAATCCGTCGCTGTCCGATCAGGTCAAGGGCCGGCTCGACGCGCTGAAGGCGGCTGGCACCGACCTCTCGAAACCGGTTCCGGTCGACCTCGTGACCGCCTCCGGCAGCGGCCTCGATCCGGAAATCAGCCCGGCCGCGGCCGACTACCAGGTCGAGCGGGTGGCCCACGCGCGCAAGCTGCCGGCCGACGCCGTGCGGCAGCTCGTCGCGGCGAACACCAGCGGCCGCCAGTTCGGCGTGCTCGGCGAGGCGCGCGTGAACGTGCTGAAGCTGAACCTCGCGCTGGACGCCGCGCAGGCCGCGCACTGAGGCGGCTCGCCGCGCGGCGGCGCGCCGACCGACCGTCCTGATGCAGGCGGCGCCGATCCGGCGCCGCCTTTCCCTTTTTGGCGATTTCGAACGACAATTCGTTCCATCGCGTGCCCGGAGACCCCGCATTCGCATGAACCGCCCCGATCCCGACCAACTTCTCGACAAGCTGCAGCGCGACGCGGAACGACAACAGCGCGGTACGCTGAAGATCTTCTTCGGCGCGTCCGCGGGCGTCGGCAAGACCTACGCGATGCTGCAGGCCGCGCGCGCGCGGCTCGGCGAGGGCGTCGACGTGCTGGTCGGCATCGTCGAGACCCACGGCCGCGGCGAGACCGCCGCGCTGCTCGCCGGGCTCGAGGTGCTGCCGCTCGTCCAGATCGACTATCGTGGCCGCACGCTCGGCGAGTTCGACCTCGACGCCGCGCTCGCGCGCAAGCCGCAGCTGATCCTCGTCGACGAACTCGCGCATTCGAACGTGCCGGGCGCCCGTCACCTCAAGCGCTGGCAGGATGTCTACGAACTGCTCGACGCGGGCATCGACGTCTACACGACGGTCAATGTTCAGCATCTGGAGAGCCTCAACGACGTGGTCGGCGCGATCACCGGGATCCGCGTCTGGGAAACGGTTCCGGACCGGGTGTTCGACGCGGCCGACGAGGTGACGCTGGTCGACCTGCCCGCCGAGGAGCTGCTCGCGCGGATGCGCGACGGCAAGGTCTACATGGCGCAGCAGGCCGAGCGGGCGGTGCGCAACTTCTTCCGCAAGGGCAACCTGATCGCGCTGCGCGAGCTGGCGCTGCGGCGCACCGCCGACCGGGTCGACGCGCAGATGCGCGAATACCGCGCGGACCGCTCGATCCAGCGCATCTGGCAGGCGCGCGAGCGGCTCCTCGTGTGCGTCGGCCCCGGTCCCGAGGCGCCGACCCTGGTGCGCGCGGCCGCGCGGCTCGCGGCGAGCCTGAAGGCGGACTGGATCGCGGTGTACGTCGAGACGCCGCGCCTGCAGCGGCTGCCCGACGCGAAGCGGCAGCGCACCCTCGATGCGCTGCGGCTCGCGAGCGAGCTGGGCGCCGAGACGGCGACGCTCGCGGGCGCCGACGCGGTGGCGATGCTGGTCAGCTACGCGCAGGTCCGCAACGTCTCGAAGGTGGTGGCGGGCGGCTCGCCGAAGACCGGCTTCGCGCGCCGGATCGTGCGGCCGTTCGGCGAACGGCTCGCGGAGCGCGCGGGCGATCTCGATCTGATGCTGATCCGCGCGTCGGCGGTCGACGATCCGCGCGCGGCCGCCGCCGACGCGCATCCGGGCGGCTGGCGCGACGCGTTCGCGAGCCTCGCCGGCCACCGCTCGCCGCCGCGCCACTATGGCTACGCGGCCGCGATCTGTGCGGCGATCACGGTCGTCGCGAGCCTGCTGCACGAGCGCCTCGACCTGACCAACCTGGTGATGCTGTACCTGCTCGGCGTCGTGTTCGCGGCGGTGCGGCTCGGGCGCGGGCCGGGCGTGCTGCTGTCGTTCCTGGCGGTGGCCGCGTTCGATTTCTTCTTCGTGCCGCCGCGCATGTCGTTCACGGTGTCGGACACCCAGTACGTGCTGACCTTCCTCGGCATGCTGCTGACCTCGCTCGTGATCAGCCACCTGACGTCGAGCCTGACCCGCGAGGCGGCCGTCGCGCAGCGCCGCGAGCGGCGCACGGGCGCGATGTACGCGATGGCGCGCGAGCTGGCGGCCGCGCTGACCACCGAGCAGATCGTCGGAATCGGCAGCCGTCACGTGGCGGAAGTGTTCCGCGCGCGCGTCGCGATGCTGCTGCCGGACAGCGCGGACCAGGTTCAGCAGAAGATCGAGGAGCCCGACGAGATGGTGACGTTGACGGGCGCGTCGCTCGACATCGACGTCGGCCAGTGGGTGTACGACCAGCAGAAGCCGGCGGGGCGCGGCACCGACACGCTGCCCGCGGCGGCCGCGCTGTACCTGCCGCTGAAGGCGCCGATGCGCACCCGCGGCGTGCTCGCGGTGGTGACCCGGGAGGCGGGCGAGCTGGGGGTGCCGGAGCAGGAGCGCATGCTCGATGCGTTCGCCGCGCAGATCGCGCTCGCGCTCGAACGCGTGCACTACGTCGACATCGCGCGCGACGCGCTCGTCAGCATGGAGTCGGAACGGCTGCGCAACTCGCTGCTGTCGGCGATCTCGCACGATCTGCGCACGCCGCTCACGGCGATCGTGGGCCTGTCGTCGATGCTCGCGAACGCGCGCGCGGCCGTGCGCGACAGCGGCGCGGCCGTGGGGCGCGAGGACGAACTGGTCGAGTCGATCCACGACGAGGCGCTGCGCATGACGGGCATCGTCACCAACCTGCTCGACATGGCGCGGCTCCAGGCCGGCAGCCTGCAGCTCAAGCGCCAGTGGTCGCTGCTCGAGGAGACGATCGGCGCGGCGCTGGCCGCGTGCAAGCGCGTGCTCGCGCGCCATCCCGCGCAGGTGCGGCTGCCGGCCGACCTGCCGCTCCTGCAGATGGACGCGGTGCTGATGGAGCGCCTGTTCGCGAATCTGTTCGAGAATGCGGCGAAATACACGCCGCTCGATTCGCCGCTCGAGATCGGCGCCGAACGCCTCACCGAGGACGGCCAGCCGTTCGTGCGCGTGCATGTCGACGATCGCGGGCCGGGCTTGCCGGCGGGCATGGAAACGCGCATCTTCGAGAAGTTCACGCGCGGCGAGAAGGAGTCGGCGACGCCCGGCATCGGGCTCGGGCTCGCGATCTGCCGCGCCATCGTCGACGCGCACGGCGGCCGGATCGGCGCGCTCAACCGCATCGCGCCGGACGGCCGGGTCGTCGGCGCGCGCTTCTGGTTCACCTTGCCCGTCGACACGCCGCCGCCCGAGCCGGACGCGGCGGACGACGACCCCGATTCCGCCCCGGCGCGCCGGCTCGACCCGCCCGCCTCGGCCCACCACGCAGACCCGCATGACCATGAGTGAACCCACGCTGACCGTCGTCCTGATCGAAGACGAAAAACAGATCCGCCGCTTCGTGCGCGCCGCGCTCGAGGAAGAGGGCATCGCCGTGTTCGATGCCGAGACCGGCAAGCAAGGCCTGATCGAGGCGGCGACCCGCAAGCCGGATCTCGCGATCGTCGATCTCGGGCTGCCCGACACCGATGGCCTCGACGTGATCCGCGAACTGCGCGGCTGGTCGGACCTGCCGGTGATCGTGCTGTCCGCGCGCACCCACGAAGAGGAGAAAGTCGCCGCGCTCGACGCGGGCGCCGACGATTATCTGACCAAGCCGTTCGGCGTGTCGGAGCTGCTCGCGCGGATCCGGGCGCACCTGCGGCGACGCAACCAGGGCGGCGCGAACGAGTCGCCGAAGGTGAGCTTCGGCGCGGTGACCGTGGATCTCGCGCTGCGCCAGGTGTGGCGCGCCGGCGAGACGGTCCACCTGACGCCGCTCGAATACCGGCTGCTCGCGACGCTCGTGCGGCATGCGGGGCGGGTGCTCACGCACCGGCAGCTGCTGCGCGACGTGTGGGGGCCGTCGCACGTCGAGAGCCATCACTACCTGCGGATCTACATGGCGCATCTGCGCCAGAAGCTCGAGAACGATCCGGCGCAGCCCGAGCACATCGTCACCGAGACGGGCGTCGGCTACCGGCTGGTCGGGGCGCTGTGACGCCGGGGCGGCGTCAGCCGCCGTACGCGCGCTCGCGCACCCACTTGGTCATCACCCACTTCTCGCCCTCGCGCACCGGGCTGCCGCCGTGCAGCGAGAGCGGGTCGAGTTGGCCACGCGCGTTGGCGTAGCGGAAATAGACGGCCGCGCCGCGTTGCGGCGCGACCGACAGGTGCGCGTCGGGGAAGATCGTCTCGCCGCCTGCGGGCACGTCGTTCAGGTAGATCACGAGGGTGGCGACGCGCTGCCCGCCCGACGTCGTGTGCAGCGCGCTGCTGGGCTTGTCGGGCGCGAAGTAGTCGTGATGCGGCCGGTATTCGGCGCCGACGCCGTAGCGCAGCACCTGCAGCCCCTCGCCGTTCTCGACCGGCCAGTTCATCAGCGCCGCGAGACGCCGTTCGAGGCGTTCGATGAACGGATCCGCGCCGCGCGCGAACCAGGTGCCTTCGCTGGTCCGATAGTCGGACAGCGTCGATTCCTGGCTGTCGTGCATGACGACCTGCGAACGCGTGAGCCGGTCGCGCGCGCGGGCGATCAGCTCCTCGCATTCCCGGGCCGACAGCACGTCGCCGAACACGACGACCTGCGGACGTTCGCAGCGGCTCAGCACGCGCACGTCGCGATCGTGCGCGCGGATCACGTTGTGCGCGGCGAGCGGGGTGGGGTCGTATACGTAGCCGCCTTGGGGCGGGGTGGCCGCGGCGTCGAGCGCGGGGACGGTCGGACGATCGGCCGGCGGGGCGTCGGCGGACGGGGCCGTGGGCGGAGGGTCGGCCGGCGCGGCGGCGACGGACGGGGCCGCGGGCGGAGGGTCGGCCGGCGGGGCGTCGGCGGATGGGGCCGCGGGCGGAAGGTCGGCCGGCGGGGCGTCGGCTGTCGCGGCCGGCGCGAATAGCGGCTCGACAACGGTGCGCGCGTCGTCGGGCGAGAAGCCGGTCTGGACCATCGCATCGATCATCGACTGTGCGGCGCAGCCGCGCGCGACGTTGGTCGTGAGCCAATCGCGCCACGCGGCGTTGAGCGTCGGGGCGGCGGGGGGCGGCGCGTCAGCGGATGCGCCAGGCGCGTCAGGCACCGCCGGCGTAGTGGGTGCGGCAGGCGCAGCCGGCGCGAACAGCGGTTCGACGAGGGCGCGTGCGTCGTTGGGCGCGAAGCCATTCCGGATCATCGCTTCGAGGATGGATTGGGCGGAGCAGCCGCGCGCGACGTTGGTCGTCAGCCAGTCGCGCCATTCGGCGTTGATCGTCAACACGGGTTTTCTCTCCGGGGTCGGGCATGGCGAGCGGCCCGCGGCGCAGGTCGTCCGGCATCGGGCAGCGGGTATCCGGCCGGAATTCTAACGAATTAGCTTTTCAGTTTTTTTATTAACGGGATTGAGTGCGGCGTGGATCGCGTCCGACGGATCCGCGGCGATGCGCTGCGAGTCGGGTTGGCCGAAAGGGCGTGCCTCCGCTTGCAAGCGGGGCGTGGCGGCGGTCGAGATGCGATATCCGCTCGGAGCATGCGGGAGCGAGAAGGTCGAACCGAGTGCCTCGACGCGATCGAGGGCTTGCCTGCGCGGCCGCCCGCCCCCGCGCACGGCCGCCGTTGCAATTGCGCACCGCCGGCCGGGGCCGCGGAGACAGTTCGCGGAATTGCCTTTATGCTGACCGCTCGACAACCAGAACAAGGAGCGGCTCATGAGGGCGTTGATACGGATGGGAATCGGCGGAGCGCTTGGGCTGGTCGCGGCGGGCGTGATCGCGCAGCCGCTGCCGGCCGCGCCGCAGAAGATCGGCATGGCGAATCCGGCCTCGGTCAATTGCGAGAAGCTCGGCGGCAAGCTGGTGATCCACGACAGTCCGCGCGGCCAGTACGGCATGTGCGTGTTCAAGGACGGCCGCACCTGCGAGGAATGGGCGCTGTATCGCGACGATCGCTGCGTGCAGGTCGACGCTCAGGGCCTGCCGATCGCGGAGCGCGCCGCCGCCGCGCCGCATGCGCCGAAGTAGGGGCGCGCCTGCCTGCACGTCTGTAAGCCTATTGTTATACTGGACGCCGCCCGGGGACGACCCCGGGCCTTTCGCGTCACGGGGACGACCCCATTTGATCAATCGAGTCCCCTCATGTCCTGGGTCTTGCTGTTTGTGGCCGGTTTGCTCGAAGTCGCCTGGGCGGCCGGCATGAAATCCTCCGCGGGTTTCACCCGTCTCGGTCCGTCCATCTTCACGATCGTCACCGCGCTCGGCAGTTTCATCCTGCTCGCGATCGCGATGCGCGAACTGCCGCTCGGCACCGCGTATGCGGTATGGACCGGCATCGGCGCCGTGGGCGCGTTCATCTTCGGGATCGTCATGATGGGCGAGGCGGTGAGCGTCGCGCGGGTCGCGAGCGCGCTCCTGATCCTCGTCGGCCTGATCGGCCTCAAGTTGTCCTCGGCCGACTGAGCCGGCCCGCGCGCCGGCCGCGTGCGGGTTTGTTTCGAAGGGCGGGCGGAAGGCCGCGTCTATAATGGAGCGAGTTCCTTTGGAATCGTCCCGGTCGCGCGCGTGACCGCGCGGGGCCGGCCGGTTCACGGGCCGGGCCCGGTGCTTTTCGGCGAACGCGCGTGACGCGCAAGGAGGCGGCACATGGTTGAAGCCATTTCGCTCGGCGCGGGGCTCGCGTGGGCGAGCGGTCTGCGCCTCTATCTGACGGTGCTGATCGCCGGCGTGCTGGCCCGGCTCGGGCTCGTCCACCTGCCCGACACGCTGGCCGTGCTCACCTCGCCGTGGGTGATCGGCGCCGCCGCGGTGCTCGCGGTCGCCGAATTCCTGGCCGACAAGATCCCCGCGTTCGATTCCTTGTGGGATGCGATCCACACCTTCATCCGGATTCCCGCCGGCGCGGTGCTCGCCGCCGCGTCGCTCGGCCATG
Source organism: Burkholderia sp. GW821-FHT14F03 (assembly GCF_058803765.1). Taxonomy (NCBI): domain Bacteria; kingdom Pseudomonadati; phylum Pseudomonadota; class Betaproteobacteria; order Burkholderiales; family Burkholderiaceae; genus Burkholderia; species Burkholderia sp. GW821-FHT14F03. The sequence goes on along the minus strand of NZ_JBXAPG010000036.1, from coordinate 63,746 downwards.
CCGATCCGGCCGTGCTCGCGGTCGCGGGCCTCGCGGGTGGGACGCTGGCCGGTTCCGCGCATATCGCGAAGGCCGGCACGCGCGCGCTGATCAATCTGTCCCCCGAGCCGATCTCGAACTGGATCGCCTCGACGACCGAGGACGGGCTCGTGTTCGGCGGGCTCGCGCTCGCCTTCTTCGTTCCGCTGCTGTTCATCGTGCTGATGATCGGTTTCGTCGCGTTCTCGGTGTGGGCGCTGCCGCGTCTGTGGCGCGGCGTGTCGGGCGGGTTCCGGGGCATGGCGAACCAGATGGTGTCGCGCCTCAATTCATTCGGGAGCAAGCGCGATTGACGCGGCACGTTGAAGGGACGGCGGCCGGCCGCGGCCGCCGCTTTGGTTGGGGCGACCTGCTGCGGCAGGCCGTGCGCATGACGCGGCGCGATTGGCGCGCGGGCGAGCTGACCCTGCTGATCGTCGCGCTGGTGCTCGCGGTGGCCGCGCTGACCAGCGTCGGTTTCCTGGCCGACCGGCTGCGCCAGGGGCTCGAGCGCGACGCGCGCCAGATGATCGGCGCCGATTTCATCGTGCGCGGCGACCGCCCGCTCGATCCATCCTTCACCGAACAGGCGCGCGCGCTCGGCCTGCGCACCGCGACCACCGCGGTGTTTCCGAGCATGGTCGGCACGCCGGGCGCCGACGGCGCCTCACGGCTCGCGGCCGTGAAGGCCGTGTCGACGGGCTATCCGCTGCGGGGCGCGGTCGAGCTGGAGGACGGCGCCAACCGGCCCGCGCGCCCGGCCGCGGCGATCCCCGCGCCCGGCACCGTGTGGGCCGATCCGGCGCTGCTCGATGCGCTGCATCTGCGGGTCGGCGATCCGCTGCGGGTCGGCAGCCGCACGTTCGTGGTGAGCGCGGCGATCGCCCGCGAGCTCGATCGCGGCTTTTCCTTCGTCAACTTCTCTCCGCGCGTGATGCTGCGCGACGACGAACTCGCGTCCACCGGGTTGATCGCCTACGGCAGTCGGGTGACCTATCGGTTGCTCGTCGCCGGCGGCGAGGCGGCGATCGGCCGCTTCGAGCGCTACGCGCATGCGCGCGTCGACGGCGGCCGGCTGCGCGGCGTCGCGCTCGAATCGCTGCGGGAAGGGCAGCCGCAGGTGCGCCAGACGCTCGATCGCGCCCGTCATTTCCTGACGCTCGTCGCGCTGCTGACCGCCTTGCTCGCGGCGGTGGCGATCGCGATGGCCGCCCAGCGCTACATGCGGCGGCATCTCGACGGCTGCGCGGCGATGCGCTGCCTCGGCGCGAGCCGCCGCACGCTGGGCGCGCTGTTCGCGATCGAGTTCACGCTGCTGGGGCTCGTGGGCGGCCTACTTGGCGCGGCGCTCGGCTATGCGGGGCATCGGGTGCTGCTGGGCGCGCTCGGCAGCCTGATCGAGGTGGCCCTGCCGGCGCCGACGGTTTGGCCCGCGGCGGTCGGCATCGCGGCGGGGCTCGTGCTGCTGCTGGGTTTCGCGCTGCCGCCGCTGGTGCCGCTCACGCGCGTGCCGCCGGTGCGCGTGCTGCGCCGCGAGTGGGGCGACGCGGCGCGCATCGCATGGCTTGGCTACGGTTTCGGCGTCGCGCTGTTCGCGGGGCTGCTGATCCTGGCCGCGGGCAATCTGAAGCTTGGGCTGATCGTCGCGGGCGGCTTCGCGGGCGGGCTCGTCCTGTTCGCGCTGCTGGCCCGGCTCGCGCTGCTGGCCGGCGCGCGCGCCGTGCGGGGCGGCCGGGTCGCGGCCGGGTTCGGCTGGCGCTATGCGCTTGCGTCGCTGCATCGGCGCGGGGCGGCGAGCGCGCTGCAGATCACCGCGCTCGCGCTCGGCCTGATGTGCCTGCTGCTGATCTCGGTCACCCGCAACGATCTCGTGGCGGGCTGGCGCCAATCGACGCCGCCCGACGCGCCGAACCAGTTCCTGATCGACATCCAGCCCGACCAGCACGATGCGGTCGCGGCCTATCTGGGCGCGCACGGCGTGGCGGCGGTCGCGCTCGAGCCGATGGTGCGCGGCCGCCTGGTCGCGGTGAACGGCAAGCCGGTGAATCCCGACGACTACAAGCGCGACGACGCGCGCCGCCTGGTCGACCGCGAATTCAACCTGTCCTACACGACGCGCCTGCCCGACGACAACCGGATCACCGCCGGCGCGTGGTACGGGGCGACGGATACGCCGCAGATCTCGATCGAGGCGGGCCTCGCGAAAACGCTCGGGGTGCAGCCTGGCGACCGTCTGCGCTTCGACGTCACGGGGCTCACGGTGGAAGCGCCGGTCACGAGCGTGCGAAAGCTCGACTGGGGCTCGTTCAAGGTCAACTTCTTCGTGCTGATGCCGCCCGCCGCGCTGCGCGATTTCCCGGCGACCTACATCACGAGCTTCCACCTGCCGCCGGGCCGACAGCGCGCGCTCGACAGCCTGATCGTGCAATACCCGAACATCACCGCGATCGACATCGCGCCGATTCTCGCGCAGCTGCAGCGCGTGCTGCTGCAGGTGATCGGCGCGGTGCAGTTCCTGTTCGGCTTCACGCTCGCGGCCGGCGTGCTGGTGCTGTATGCGGCGCTGGCCGGGACCCGCGACGAGCGGATGCGCGAGGCCGCGCTGCTGCGCGCGCTCGGCGCCTCGCGTGCGCAGGTGGGCGCGGTGCAGCGCGCCGAGTTCATCGTGGTGGGCGTGCTCGCGGGCGCGATGGCGGCCGCGGGCGCCATCGCGATCGGCAGCGTGCTGGCGACGCGCGTGTTCGATTTCCAGCTCGTGTTCAATCCGTGGCTGGTGCCGGCCGGCATCGCGGCCGGCGTGGCCTGCGCGGGGCTCGCCGGCTGGCTCGGCCTGCGTCGCGTGCTGGCGCGGCCGGCGCTGCAATCGCTGCGCGATGCGTGAGCATTGCGGTATCGTTGACGTTTTTTTGCAGGGCAGGACGAATTTCGTATGACCGATGTAACCGAAGACGCGCCGTCGCAACCGACGGCGTTCGAACTCGTGGGCGGCGAGGCGCGCGTGCGCGAGCTGGTCGACCACTTCTACGACCTCATGGACCTCGAACCCGAGTTCGCCGGGATCCGCGCGCTGCATCCGCCGTCGCTCGACGGCTCGCGCGACAAGCTGTTCTGGTTCCTGTGCGGCTGGCTCGGCGGTCCCGACCACTACATCAGCCGCTTCGGGCACCCGCGCCTGCGGGCGCGTCACCTGCCGTTCCCGATCGCTTCGTCGGAGCGCGATCAATGGCTGCGCTGCATGGCCTGGGCGATGGAGGACGGCGGGCTCGACGAGCCGCTGCGGGTGCGGCTCATGCATTCCTTTTACGAGACGGCTGACTGGATGCGCAACCGGCCCGGTTGATTCACCGGCACGCCGCCGCCGCGCGGCGCGCAGGCCGAGCCTGTCGCCGGCGCGGCGCGCGCGCTAGGCTGGACCTTTCTCCCCACGATCGACGAGGCACGACCATGACGACGCGCGCATTGTTCCGCGAAGACGCCTACCTGCTGCGCTGCGAGGCGACGGTGACGGCGGTCGACGAGACCGGCATCCGGCTCGACCAGACGGTGTTCTATCCGCTCGGCGGCGGCCAGGCGGGCGACAGCGGCACGCTGACGCGCGCCGACGGCACGGTGATCGTGATCGCGGACACCCGCAAGGCGCGCTTCGAGGGCGCGACGCCCGACGATGCGCTGCACGTGCCCGCGCCGGACCAGGACGCGCTGCTCGCGGGCTTGAGCCCGGGCGAACGCGTGGTGGCCGAGATCGATTGGGTGCGCCGGCACCGGCACATGCGCCTGCATACGGCGGGGCATCTGGCCTGCGCCGTGCTGCCGTACCCGGTCGACGGCTGCAGCGTGACGGCGGACTATGTGCGGATCGATTTCGCGACGGTCGAGCCGATCGAGCGCGCGCACGTCGAGGCGCGCCTCGATGCGCTGGTGCGCGGCCGGCACCCGGTGTCGATCGAGTGGATCACCGACGAGGACATGGCGGCCCGGCCCGAGCTGGTGCGCACGATGAGCGTGAAACCGCCGCAGGGTCTCGGCCGGGTGCGCCTGCTGAGAATCGAGTCAGTCGACCTGCAGCCGTGCGGCGGCACGCACGTGCGCGATACGGGCGAGGTCGGCACGCTGCGCGTCGCGAAGCTCGAGAAGAAGAGTGCGCGCACGCGTCGTCTCGTCCTGGAGCTGGTCGAATGATGGAGCGCAACGACTACGACTGGCGCAGCGATCATGCGGCGCTCGATCCACGCGCCCGCGAGGTGCTCGACTTCTGGTTCGGCGCGCCGCACGAGGCGGCCTTCGGCGCTGCACGCAAGATCTGGTTCGACGGCGGCCCCGCGCTCGACGCGACGCTGCGCGAGCGCTTCGGCGCGTTGCTCGATGCGGCCCGCGAGGGCGCGTGCGATGCCTGGAGCGATACGCCGCTCGGTGCGCTGGCGCTGATCGTGCTGCTCGATCAGTTCTCGCGCAACATCCATCGCGGTACGCCGCGCGCGTTCGCCGCCGACGCCGCCGCGCTCGCCCGGGCGCGCGCGCTGGTCGAGCGCGGTCACGACCGCCTCCTGCCGAATCCGCATCAGCGCGCATTCGCCTACCTGCCGTTCGAGCATGACGAGACGGCCGCCAGCCAACGCGAGGCGGTGCGCCTGTGCGAGCAGATCCGCCACGAGGCGGGGTGCGCGGGCTACCACGACTTCGCGCTCAAGCACGCGGACGTGATCGCGCGCTTCGGCCGTTTCCCGCATCGCAACGCGATCCTCGGCCGGCCGTCGAGCGACGCCGAGCAGGCCTTCCTGCGCGAACCCGGTTCGTCGTTCTGACGACGCGGACGTAAAAAAGCCCGACAGCAGGTGAGGGCGGCCGGGCGGGGCGTGCAGCCGGGTCAGTGCGACGCGGCGGGCGTGCGTACGTAGACGCGCAGCAGCTCCTCGTTGTCGCCGGGGCGCGCGCCCGACCAGAACGGCTTCCATTCCGGATCGAGGGTCGGGGCCTGCGCGCGCAGGCCCTGCACGATCAGCCAGGTGCACGCGCGTGCATCGGGCTGGCCGAGCGGCGCATGGAGAATCCCGGAGAAGTAGTACAGCATCGGCGCTTCCGATTCGCCGAGGCCGAGGCTCGCCATGCAGTCGCCGTCATTCCATTCGATCGCGAGATGGCGGTTCAGGTCGTCGTACACCGAGCGGTAGCTCTTCGCGACGTCGAGCCACGGCAGCAGCAGCGTGTAGACGAGCCCCCACGCGAGCAGCACGCCCGCGGCCCACGACAGCGCGCCGCGCCACTTGCCGGCGAGGCGCAGCGACGGCAGCAGCCACAGCCAGCCGATCGTCAGCGCGAGCGCGGCGATCACCAGCGTGGGTTCGATCGGCATCGTCCAGTCGAGCGGCAGCCAGCGGCCGAGCCAGCTCAGGCTCGCGTGCGACGCGCTCGGATCGGCCATCAGCGACCAGATCAGCCAGGCGAGCACCGCGGTGGCGCCGAACAGCGCGCGGCTCAGGTAGTCCCAGCCGGTGTGCAGGCGTTGCGGGAGGCGCGGGATCGCTTGCGCGGCGACCAGCGACAGCGGGGCGATGAACGGCAGGATGTAGAGCTGGCGGGACGTCGCGGCCATATGCAGCACGACCATCCCGACCGCGGCGAACACCATCGGCAGCGCGATGCGCGGCGCATGCCAGTCGCGCCACGCGCCGCGCGCGAGCGCGACGACGGCGAGCGGGCCGACCGGGAAGCCGACCGTCAGCATCGCGCGCCAGATGAACAACGGCTTGTCGTTCTCGGCGCCGAGCATCGGCACGGAGAAGCCGAAGAAACGGCCGACGTTGTTTTCCCAGAACCACACGAGGAACAGCGATTCCGAGCGCAGGAACAGGGCGGTCGGCCAGATCAGCGCAAACGGCGCGCACGCGAGCGCGGCGATGCCGAGCGACTTGAAGAACGCGCGACTGCGGCAGGCGGGGTAGAGCACGAGCACCGCGCAGACGGTGGCCGCGAACACGAGCGGCACGAACAGGCCTTTCGACATCAGCGCGATGCCGACGCCCGCGCCGAACAGCAGCGCGGCGAAGCGGCCGGCCGGGCGGCGCGGCTCGCCGAGCGCGTCGGCGCGCGCGTCGCGCACGCGCTGGAGCACCAGTTCGAGCAGGCCGCAGAAGCCGATCGCCGCGCCGGCCATCAGGGCGACGTCGGTCATCATGTCGTGCGTGTGCTTGACCACGACAAGGGTGCCCGCGCACAACGCGGCGGGACCGATCACGTCGAGCGCGTGCCAGCTGCGCGCGCCGGTCGCGACGCGCGCCGCGCGCGCGGTGAAGGCGAACGCGAGCCCGGCGAACAGCGCGCTCGCGAGGCGCGCCGCGTCGTGCAGCGCCAGATAGCGGCCGAACAGCCAGGCGAGACCGGCGGCCACCCAGTCGTAGAGCGGCGGCTTCTCGAGGAACGGCTGGCCGGCGTTGGTCGGGACCACGAGATCGCCGCTTTCGAGCATGTGCTGGATGATGCCGAACGTATAAGTCTCGTCCTGCTTCCACGGATCGTGACCGAGCACGCCCGGCAGCAGGTAGGCGCACAGCAGCGCGGCGACGATCAGCCAGGCGCGCAGCCCTGACCACGAGATCGCGCGCGGCGCGGCGCCCGTCGCGGGGGCGCCGGCGGCGAAGCTGGCCGGCGCCGGCGTGGCGGCGTCGTCGGACGAGCGGACAGGATCGGCCTGCGCGGGCACGGACGTGCGCCGCCGGCCGGGAGCTGTGGTTCCCTGCATCTGGAAGGATCTCTGGTGTAGGACGGGCGGGCTGCATGGGCCTGCCGGCGTGCGGTGCCGCGGAGGAAGGCGATGACAGCGCGCGGCGGCGACGCCGCGATGGTCGCTAGTAGACCACGGAACTATTACCGTTGTTTACAGGAAACGTTGCGAAATCGTGGAGATTGGTGAGGATTGTGTAGTTTTGTTGCTGCGCGGCAACGTCAGGCGCTTGTCAGGCAGGGGGCGCCGCCGCCCCTCAGCGGCCGCCGCCGACGTCGACGAGCGTGCCTGTCACGTAGGAGGCCGCGTCGTCGAGCAGCCACACGATGGCCTCGGCGACCTCCCGCGCGGTGCCGGCCCGGCCGAGCGGGGTCTGCGCGCCGAGCCGTTCGGCGCGGCCCGGCTGGCCGCCGCTCGCATGGATCTCGGTATCGATCAGGCCCGGCCGCACCGCGTTCACGCGCACGCCGCGCGGGCCGAGTTCCTTGGCGAGGCCGAGCGTGAGCGTGTCCACCGCGCCCTTCGAGCCCGCATAGTCGACATATTCGTTCGGCGAGCCGAGCCGCGCGGCGATCGACGAGACGTTGACGATCGCGCCGCCGGGGCCGCCGCGGTCGGTCGACAGGCGGCGCGCGGCTTCCCGCGCGCACAGGTAGGCGCCCAGCACGTTGACGTCGAACATCCGCGCGAGGCGCTCGGCCGACATCTCGGCGAGCGGCAGCGACGGGGCGACGATGCCGGCGTTGTTGACGAGCGCGTCGAGGCGGCCGAACGCGGCCTCGACCGCGTCGAACATCGCGATCACATCGGCTTCGACGGCGACGTCGCCGCGCACGAGGCAGGCGTCGCCGCCTGCCGCGCGCACCGCGTCGGCGGTGTCGCGGGCGGCGGCTTCGTCGCACGCGTAGTTGACGCCGACCGCCCAGCCGCGTCCGCCCGCGAGCAGCGCGGCGGCGCGGCCGATGCCGCGGCTCGCGCCGGTGATGAGGACGACCTTGCGGAGGGCTGGCGTCATGTGCGGGTTCCCGGGAGAGGCTGCGCGATGGTGCGCGGGGTCAGGCGGGTTGCGGCGGCGCGGCTTCCCACTTGTCGCGCGCCGGCGGCTGGTAGTGGCGCAGCTGCGCGATCAGCGGGGCGGGCGCGGTGTCGATGCACAGCGTGTCGAAATAGGTCGGCTGCATGAAGCCTTCGTCGACCGTGTGGCGCAGCAGCGCGACCAGCGGATCGTAGAAGCCCTCGATGTTGTACAGCGCGACCGGCTTGCGGTGATAGCCGAGCTGCGCCCACGTGTAGACCTCGAAGAACTCCTCGAGGGTGCCCGCGCCGCCGGGCATGGCGACGAACGCATCGGACAGGTCGGCCATCATCTTCTTGCGATGGTGCATGTCGGGCACCACGTGCAGCTCGGTGAGGCCGGTGTGGCCGACTTCCTTGTCGACGAGGAGCTTGGGGATCACGCCGATCGCGCGCCCGCCGGCGGCGAGCACCGCGTCAGCGACCACGCCCATCAGGCCCACGCGACCGCCGCCGTAGACCAGCGTGAGGTCGGCCTCGGCCAGCGCGCGCCCGAGCGCGCGCGCGGCGTCCGCGTAAACCGGGCGGCTGCCGGGCGACGAGCCGCAATAGATGCACACAGACTTCATTGCTTCGAATCCTTCGGGGCGCTGCGCGGCGAACCGTCGCGCGGCGGCAGGTAGTCGGTGAATTCGCGCTTGGGCAGCTTGCCCGACACCAGGTCGTCGAAGATCTGCCGCGAGCGGCCGCGCAGGTACGGCGCCATCACCGAGATCACGTGCATGCTGACCTGGTGCAGTTCCTCGCGGATCGCGTCCTGGTCGTTGTATTTGCGCGGATGCATCACGTACTGATAGGACAGCCAGTAGGTCGAGATCACCGCCATGTTGGTGGCGATCACCTCGATCTCGGCCGGCGTCGCGACGAGTTCGTCGTCGGACACGAGCAGTTCGCACATCTCGCGCGCGAAGCGCACCTTGTGGCTGATGATCTGCTTGAAGTGCGTTTCGAGGGTGCGGTTGCGCGCGAGCAGGTCGTTCAGGTCGCGATACAGGAACCGGTAGGTCCACATGAAATCGGCCATGTACTGCAGGTACGACCAGGTCTCGTCGATCGTCGGCCGATGATCCTCGGGAAAACGCAGGCGCCGTTCGATCTGTTGTTCGAATTGCGCGAAGATGCTGTTGATGATGTCGTCTTTGTTGCGGAAATGGTAGTACAGGTTGCCTGGACTGATTTCCATTTCCTCGGCGATCGTCGTGGTCGTGACGTTCGGCTCGCCGATCTCATTGAAGAGTTTCAACGACAACTCAAGAATCCGTTCGCGCGTGCGGCGGGGAGGTTTCGCTTCCATGTCGTCCGGCCCTGGGTTTGCCGGACTGGCGGGCGCTGCAATCGATGCTGCGTGATTCGTCCGGCTCGGGTTGCTGTTTTTTGAGACTATCAGACGATTATAAACCGGGCTTTTGCAGCACCGGGGTATTTCGTGATGGGGGCATACCCGGGCGGTGCCCCGCGCGGCGGGCTCAGCGCGCGAACCAGTGCCAGACGGGCGGGCCGAGGATGAAGCCCCAGGTGGTCAGGCAGGCGCACAGCGCGACCGTCACCGCCGCGCTGCCGAAGTCCTTCGCGCGCTTGGACAGCTCGTGGCGTTCGAGCGAGATGCGGTCGATCGCGGCCTCGACGCTCGAATTGAGCAGCTCGACGATCAGCACGAGCAGCACCGAGCCGATCAGGAGCGCGTGCTCGACCGGCGTGACGGGCGCGAAGGCGCCGATCGGCAGCAGGATCGCCGCGAGCGTCAGCTCCTGGCGGAACGCGCTTTCCTCGCGGATCGCGACGCGAAAGCCGTTGACCGAATGCTTGAGCGCGTACCAGGCGCGCGTCAGGCCGCGGTTGCCCTTGTACGGATTGGGCGGCAGCGGCGCGAGCGGATCGTCGGGACCGAGCGGTTCGTGGGCGTCGTCCGCGTCGCGCGCGGCCTGCGCGGCGCCGGCCGGCTCGCGCAGTCTCGGGGAGGAGGGCGCTTTCGCGCGCATCGCAGGTTTCAAACGGCAGCGCCTTCAGGTTGCGGCTGGGCGGATCGCGGCAACGGTTTCAGGTGCGAGGCGAACTGCTCGGACGCGGCGCGCCACGAGTAGCGCTCGGCCCACGCGCGCGCCGCGCCGCGGTCGATCTTGAGCGCTTCGAGGCAGGCCTCGCGCAGGTCCTCGTGCATCGCGCCCGCGCCCCCGTCGGCCAGCACGTCGACGGGGCCCGTCACCGGATAGGCGGCGGCGGGCGTTCCGCAGGCGAGCGCCTCGAGCAGCACGAGCCCGAAGGTATCGGTGCGGCTCGGGAACACGAACACGTCGGCGGCGGCGTATACCTTGGCAAGCTCCGCCTGGGTCAGCACGCCGAGGTAATTGGCTTCAGGATAGCGCGATTTCAGCTCGGCGAGCGCGGGCCCCTCGCCCGCGACCCACTTCGAGCCGGGCAGGTCGAGCTTCAGGAAGGCCTCGACGTTCTTCTCGATCGCGACCCGCCCGACATACAGGAAGATCGGCCGCGCGGTGTTCAGGACCTTCGACTCCATCGGCCGGAAGATCTCGAGGTCGACGCCGCGGGTCCATAGCACGACGTTGCGGAAACCGTAGTGCTCGAGGTCGTCGCGCACCACCGGGGTGGGTGCCATCACCGCGCGCGAGCCGCCGTGGAACCAGCGCAGGAAGCGGTAGGTGGCGGAGAGCGGGACGCCGAAGCGCGCCTGCACGTATTCGGGGAAGCGTGTGTGATAGGCGGTCGTGAACGGCAGCTTGCGGCCGCGCGCGTAGCGCCGCGCGGCGAGGCCGAGCGGCCCTTCCGTCGCGATGTGCAGCGCGTCGGGCGCGAATTCGTCGATCCGCGCGCGCAGCCGCCGGTACGGCAGCAGCGACAGGCGGATCTCCGGATAGGTCGGGCAGGGAATCGTGCGGAACTCGAGCGGCGTCAACAGTTCGACGCGATGGCCGAGTTCGGTCAGCTCGCGCGCGGTGCTCTTGAGCGTGCGCACAACGCCGTTGACTTGCGGTTCCCACGCATCGGTGACGATCATGATTTTCATCGCGGCGCTCCTCCAAAGGGTCAGGCAGTGGCTTTCGTCTTGCGCGGCAGCGCGACGGGCGGGGCGTGCACGACGGTCCAGTAGACGATCTTCAGTTCGCCTTCCATGGTCTCGACCAGCGCCGAGAGGCTTTCGACCCAGTCGCCGTCGTTGCAGTACAGCACGCCGTCGATGTCGCGGATCTCCGCCTTGTGGATGTGGCCGCAGACGACGCCGTCGCAGCCGCGCCGGCGCGCCTCGTCGGTCATCACCCGCTCGAACGAGGAGATGAAGTTCACCGCGTTCTTCACCTGGTGCTTCAGGTACTGCGACAGCGACCAGTACTGGAAGCCGAGGCGGCTGCGGATCCGGTTGAACCAGCGGTTCAGCACGAGAATCAGCGTGTACAGCGTGTCGCCGAGGTAGGCGAGCCATTTCGCGTGCTGGATCACGCCGTCGAACAGGTCGCCGTGCACGATCCACAAACGTTTGCCGCCGAGCGTCGTGTGGAACGACTCGCCGCGCACCTGGATGTCGCCGAAGGCGAGGTCGCAGAACTGGCGCGCGGCCTCGTCGTGGTTGCCGGGGATGTAGACGACCTGGGTGCCCTTGCGCGCCTTGCGCAGGATCTTCTGCACCACGTCGTTGTGCGCCTGCGGCCAGTACCAGCCTTTCTTCAGCTGCCAGCCGTCGATGATGTCGCCGACCAGGTACAGGTATTCCGACTCGTTGTGGCGCAGGAAGTCGAGCAGGTAGCCGGCCTGGCAGCCGCTCGAGCCGAGATGGATGTCCGACAGCCAGATCGTGCGATAGCGGTGGGTCGCCTGGTCGTGCTCGTCGTGCGGTGTGGCGGCGGCGTCGGGCGGCGAGCCGGACGCCAGGGCGTCATGCACGGCCGAACCGGACAGAAAGGCGCTGGGGCCGACAGGGTGACGGAAGAAAGAGGTCGTGGACGTTTTCTGGCCCATGCATGACTCGCGCCGGTTGACATGATGGCATTGCGCCATGCGGCGATGACTGTGCCATGACAGTCACAAGACGTTCTTATTACGACGGAATACGGCGCTCGGGCCCGTGCGGCGGGCGTGCGCGGGGAGGGCGCTTAGCGGTGCGAAGGGATTGGACGGAGGCTAGCGCGGCGCGGGGACGACGCGGGTGCCGGCCAGCCGGTCGTGGAGGAACTGGCGGGTCGGGTGCAGGCGGGCGGCGAGCACCCACAGCGCGATCCAGGCGGCCGTGAAGCCCAGCGTGGCGGGCACGCTGAAGCCGGCGAGCGGATGCAGCGCGAGGGGCGGCAGGAACCACAGCCAGCCGAGCGCGTAGCGGGCCAGCGCTCGGGCGACCGAGAGCGGCGCGCCGTCGGCGGCGACGAGCCGCAGGCGCCAGGTTTTCATGGGCAGGGTCTGGCCGCCGTGGGTCCAGAACCACACGAAATACGCGCCGACCACGAGCGCGATCCAGGCGGCGAGCAGGTTGTGATGGACGAGGCCGTTGCGCTGCTGCAACGCGAGCGAGAACGCGAGGCCCGCGAAGAACACCACGCCGAACAGCAGCACGCATTCGTAGAGCAGCGCGGCAAGCCGGCGCCGCACGCTGGGCGGCGCGCAGGGCGTGGGGGCGGCGACGACGGCGGGCGTCACGTCCGCTTACGAGCCGTTGAAGATCGAGGGCGCCTCGGACGGCGACACCGGGATCGGCGTCGCGGGCACCACGACGGCGCCGGGCGTGGCCGAGGCGGGCACGGGCGCGCTCGCCGGCGCGCTCGCGACGGTCGGCGCCGCGGCGCCCGGGGCGCTCGCCGGGCGATCGTGCGCGTTGACGAGGCGGTTGATGTCGCGATCGCTCTTGCCGGTCGGCGGCGCGCTGACGACCGTGGGGCGGCGGCGGCGCTCGACCAGCGCGAGCTTTTCCTTCTGTTCCTCGGGCAACTGCTGATAGGCCTTCCAGGCCTTCTCGCGCGCTTGCGCGGGCAGGTCCTTCGAGGCCTGGTAGTTCTCGCGCGCGACGCGGCGCTCCTCGGGGGTCATCGTCACCCATTCGCTCATGCGTTCGTGCAGGCGCTTTTGCGCGTCGGGCGAGAGCTTCGAGAAACGCGCGGCGATCTTGAGCCACTTGCGCTTGCGGGCGTCGCTGAACGCGTCCCATTGGTTCTCGAAGGGCGCGAGCGCGACGCGCTGCGCGGGCGAAAGCCGCGCCCACGACAGCGGGCTTTGCGACGGCAGCGCGGGAAACTCGGTGGTCAGCGCGATCGCGGCCGAGGCCAGCGCCGGCGCGCTCGCCACGGCGACGGCTGCCGGTTGCGGGTGGAAGCGCGGGTAGGTGGCGGCGTACGCGATGACGAGCGCGATCACCGATCCGAAAAAGACGGCCAGTCCCCGTTTCTGACTCACCCGTGCGGTCCTCGTGTAGCGGTTAGTGGCTGTGAGACAGGTACGCGTTGAACCCGTGGTCGAGATACGCGTCGAGGGGCAGGTTGTCGCTCAACATGGCCGCGTCGATGTCCGCAAGCTCCGCCGTGCGCTGCTGATCTTCCCAGTAGGCGATCCCGACCAGGCCGGCGAGCAGGAGCGCGAGCGGCCAGGCGCGCAGCAGCCGGCGCCCGAGCGAGGCCGGGCGCGGCGCTTCGCCGAACGGCAGGCCGAGCGTGCTGGCGCCGCCCGCGAACGCGGGCACCAGCACCAGCGCCGCCTCGGGCTTCCTGCGCGCGAGCGCGGCGCGGCGCGCTCGCGCGAGGCGCTCGGCGGTCGACGCGGGCAGCGCGGCAGCCTGCTCGTCGAGCGCGCGGCGCACCTTCAGGGCGAATTCGAGTTCTTTCGTAGCGGGAGCGGAGCTCATAGCGTGATTCCTTTGGCCTTGAGCGCTTGCGCCAGCGCATGAGTGGCTCGGGAGCAATGCGTCTTGACGCTGCCCTCGGAGCACCCCATGGCGGCGGCTGTCTCGGCGACATCCATATCTTCCCAATAACGCATCAGGAACGCTTCCCGTTGACGCGCCGGAAGCTTCTGGATCTCGCCGTCGATCAGCGCGAGCACCTGCTCCCGTTCGAGGCGGGTTTCGCTGCTTTCGACGCCGGCGCCGCCGTCCTGCGCCTCGAGGGTTTCGAGCGGGTCGAATTCGTCGTCGTCGGTGTTGTTCAGCGACGAGAACAGGCTGACCCACGTATTGCGCACCTTCTGGCGGCGGAAATAGTCGTGGATCGCGTTCTGGAGGATCCGCTGAAAAAGGAGCGGCAATTCACCGGCCGGCCGGTCGCCGTATTTTTCCGCGAGCTTGATCATCGCGTCCTGCACGATATCGAGCGATGCGTCGTCGTCGCGCACGGCGTAAGCAGCCTGCTTGAACGCGCGCCTTTCGACGCCCGCGAGGAAGTCGGCGAGTTCCTTGTCTGATGCCATTCCGTGAAAGGTCTGCGCTCTCGCGTCCGCGGCGAATAGGTCGAAAAATTCAGTAAAACTGGCGGATGCTAACAAATTTTGGGCCGGAGGGCATCCCGATCAGCGCGCGGCGGGCCCGGGTCCGGCCCCACGGCCCGTCCGGCAAGGGTTCCGGGCCCTTGATGCAGTGCGGGATTTTGTGCTTGACCAGCCGCGTGCGAGCCGCTATCGTTGCCAGTTCGCAACATAAGTGATGGTCACATTTGAGGCAGGCCCAAGAAGCCCGCCATTCAACTGGACGCGCCGCTTGAACCTGAGCCACAAGCCCAGCAGAGAGCACCCGATCAATTTTTTGCCGAAAATTTGAAAGGTTCAAGATGAACATGCCCAGCGCGGAATTCTCCACGTCGGAACCCCTTTCCCCTACGCAAACCGGCTCGATTGGCGCCACCGTGCTGATGAAGGCACTGGCCGACGAACAGGTCGAATTCGTCTGGGGATATCCCGGCGGCTCGGTTCTCTATATCTACGACGAGCTGTACAAGCAGGACAAGATCCAGCACGTGCTGGTGCGCCACGAACAGGCGGCCGTGCACGCGGCGGATGCCTATGCGCGCTCCACCGGCCAGGTCGGCGTCTGTCTCGTCACTTCCGGCCCCGGCGTCACCAACGCGGTCACCGGCATCGCCACCGCCTACATGGACTCGATCCCGCTCGTCGTGATCAGTGGCCAGGTGCCGACCGCCGCGATCGGTCAGGATGCATTCCAGGAATGCGACACGGTCGGCATCACGCGCCCGTGCGTGAAGCACAACTTCCTCGTGAAGGACGTGCGCGACCTGGCCGAAACCGTCAAGAAAGCGTTCTATATCGCCCGTACCGGCCGTCCCGGCCCGGTGCTGATCGACATCCCGAAGGACATCTCGAAGACCCCGTGCGAATACACGCCGGTCAAGAGCGTCGCGCTGCGTTCGTACAACCCGGTCACGAAGGGCCATTCGGGTCAGATCCGCAAGGCCGTGTCGCTGCTGCTGTCGGCCAAGCGGCCGTACATCTACACGGGCGGCGGGATCATCCTCGCCGATGCGTCGCGCGAGCTGAACCAGTTCGTCGACCTGCTCGGCTACCCGGTCACCAACACGCTGATGGGCCTGGGCGGCTATCGCGCGTCGGACCGCAAGTTCCTCGGCATGCTCGGCATGCACGGCACCTACGAAGCCAACATGGCGATGCAGCACTGCGACGTGCTGATCGCGATCGGCGCGCGCTTCGACGACCGCGTGATCGGCGATCCGGCGCACTTCGCGTCGCGGCCGCGCAAGATCGTCCACATCGACATCGATCCGTCGTCGATCAGCAAGCGCGTGAAGGTCGACATCCCGATCGTCGGCGACGTGAAGGAAGTGCTGAAGGAACTGATCGAGCAGCTGCAGACGGCCGACCACGGCCCGGACACCGAGGCGCTCGCGCAATGGTGGAAGGACATCGAGGGCTGGCGCGCGAAGGACTGCCTGAAGTTCGACCGCGAGAGCGAGATCATCAAGCCGCAGTACGTGGTCGAGAAGGCGTGGGAGCTGACGGGCGGCAACGCCTTCGTGTGCTCCGACGTCGGCCAGCACCAGATGTGGGCGGCGCAGTTCTACCGCTTCAACCAGCCGCGCCGCTGGATCAACTCGGGCGGCCTCGGCACGATGGGCTTCGGCCTGCCGGCGGCGATGGGCGTCAAGATGGCGCACCCGGACGACGACGTGCTGTGCATCACCGGCGAAGGCTCGATCCAGATGTGCATCCAGGAGCTGTCGACCTGCAAGCAGTACGACACGCCCGTGAAGATCATTTCGCTGAACAACCGCTACCTGGGCATGGTGCGCCAGTGGCAGCAGATCGAATACAGCAAGCGCTATTCGCATTCGTACATGGATGCGCTGCCGGATTTCGTGAAGCTCGCCGAGGCCTTCGGCCACGTCGGGATGCGGATCGAGAAAAGCGCGGACGTCGAGCCGGCGCTGCGGGAAGCGTTGCGTCTGAAGGATCGCACCGTGTTCCTCGATTTCCAGACCGATCCGACCGAGAACGTCTGGCCGATGGTTCAGGCCGGCAAGGGCATCACCGAGATGCTGCTCGGGTCGGAAGACCTGTAACGGCGCGCCGCGCCGCCGCGCCCGCCTTCACGAAGGGCGGGCCGCCGGGGCGCGGGCGAATCTGGCGAGTCGAGAATGAACCGGGAACAAGCGAACATGAGACACATCATTTCCGTGCTGCTGGAAAACGAACCGGGCGCGCTGTCGCGCGTCGTCGGCCTGTTTTCCGCGCGAGGCTACAACATCGAAACCTTGACGGTGGCGCCGACCGAAGACCAGTCGCTGTCGCGGCTCACGATCGTTTCCATTGGCTCCGACGACGTGATCGAACAGATCACGAAGCATCTGAACCGCCTGATCGAGGTGGTGAAAGTGGTGGACCTGACCGACGGTGCCCACATCGAACGGGAGCTGATGCTGATCAAGGTCAGGGCAGTAGGCAAGGAGCGCGAGGAGATGAAGCGGATGGCGGACATTTTCCGCGGCCGCATCATCGACGTGACCGAGAAGACCTA
Organism: Burkholderia sp. GW821-FHT14F03; assembly: GCF_058803765.1. NCBI lineage: Bacteria > Pseudomonadati > Pseudomonadota > Betaproteobacteria > Burkholderiales > Burkholderiaceae > Burkholderia > Burkholderia sp. GW821-FHT14F03. The sequence goes on along the minus strand of NZ_JBXAPG010000036.1, from coordinate 46,965 downwards.
CACGATCGAATTGACGGGCGCGAGCGACAAGCTCGACGCATTCATCCAGGGGCTGGACGCCAGCGCGATCCTCGAGACCGTGCGTACCGGCAGCTCCGGCATCGGCCGCGGCGAGCGCATCCTGAAGGTGTGACGCCCGCCGGATCGTACGAAGCCGGGCAAACCGTCGTGTCCCGGTCGCAGCACCCCATTTGATTTGAACCATTACTGAATAAGCGAAGGAACCATCATGAAAGTTTTCTACGACAAAGACGCTGACCTCTCCCTCATCAAGGGCAAGCAGATCACGATCATCGGCTACGGCTCGCAAGGCCATGCGCACGCGCTGAACCTGAAGGACAGCGGCGTGAACGTGACGGTCGGCCTGCGCAAGGGTGGCGCGTCGTGGAGCAAGGCCGAGAACGCGGGCCTCACGGTGAAGGAAGTGGCGGAAGCGGTGAAGGGCGCCGACGTCGTGATGATGCTGTTGCCCGACGAGCAGATCGCCGAGGTCTACGCGAAGGAAGTGCACGCGAACATCAAGCAGGGCGCAGCGCTCGCGTTCGCGCACGGCTTCAACGTCCACTACGGCCAGGTGATCCCGCGCGCGGATCTGGACGTGATCATGATCGCGCCGAAGGCGCCGGGCCACACCGTGCGCGGCACCTACGCGCAGGGCGGCGGCGTGCCGCACCTGATCGCGGTCGCGCAGGACAAGTCGGGCGCGGCGCGCGACATCGCGCTGTCGTACGCGGCGGCGAACGGCGGCGGCCGTGCCGGCATCATCGAGACCAACTTCCGCGAAGAGACCGAAACCGACCTGTTCGGCGAACAGGCCGTGCTGTGCGGCGGCGCTGTCGAGCTGATCAAGGCCGGCTTCGAGACGCTGGTGGAAGCGGGCTACGCGCCGGAAATGGCGTACTTCGAGTGCCTGCACGAACTGAAGCTGATCGTCGATCTGATCTACGAAGGCGGCATCGCGAACATGAACTACTCGATCTCGAACAACGCCGAGTACGGCGAGTACGTGACCGGCCCGCGCGTCGTCACGGAAGAGACGAAGAAGGCGATGAAGCAGTGCCTGCACGACATCCAGACGGGCGAGTACGCGAAGAGCTTCATTCTCGAGAACAAGGCCGGCGCGCCGACGCTGCAGTCGCGCCGCCGCCTGACCGCCGAGCACCAGATCGAGCAGGTCGGCGCGAAGCTGCGCGCGATGATGCCGTGGATCGCGAAGAACAAGCTCGTCGACCAGTCGAAGAACTAAGCGATCGAACACATCCGACCCCCGGAAACGGAGGGTCGGCATCAAAAAGCCGCCCAAAGGCCGCAGTGCCGCGGGCGGCTTTTGCTATCCTACGGGCTTTGCAATTCAAAGAACCACTCCATGAACTACCCTCATCCGATCATCGCGCGCGAAGGCTGGCCGTTCATCGCGATCGCCGCCGCCGTTGCGCTGTTGGTCCAGGCTGTCTTCGGGTTCGGCCTCGTCGCCTTGCTGTTCTGGCTGCTGCTCGCCTTCGTGGTGCAGTTCTTCCGCGATCCCGCGCGGCCGATTCCGTCGCAGGCCAACGCGGTGCTGTGCCCGGCCGACGGCCGGATCGTCGCGGTGGAAACGACGCGCGATCCGTACGCCGATCGTGACGCGCTGAAGATCAGCGTGTTCATGAACGTGTTCAACGTGCACTCGCAGCGTTCGCCGGTCGACGGCGCGATCAGCAAGGTCCAGTATTTCCCGGGCGCGTTCCTGAACGCCGATCTCGACAAGGCGTCGACCGACAACGAGCGCAACGCGGTCGTGATCCAGACGGGCAGCGGCCATACCGTGACGTCGGTGCAGATCGCGGGCCTCATCGCGCGCCGGATCCTCTGCTACGTGCGCGCCGGCGAGCCGCTCGCGCGCGGCCAGCGCTACGGGTTCATCCGATTCGGTTCGCGCGTCGACGTGTATCTGCCGCTCGGCAGCCGGGCGCGGGTGTCGATCGGCGAAAAGGTGTACGCGTCGTCGACGATTCTCGCCGAACTCGAACAGTAAGCGGCGAGGAGAGTCGATGGCAGCATTCAAACCGCGTCGCCCGCGCAACAGCAACGGTCCGTTGCCGCGCTCGTTCCGCCATAACAAGACGGTCGCGCAGGAGGCGGTGCCCGAGAGCCGGCGCGCCGCGCGCCAGCGCTTCCTGAGGACGCGCGGGATCTACCTGCTGCCGAACGCGTTCACCACCGCCGCGCTGTTCTGCGGTTTCTTCGCGGTCGTGCAGGCGATGAACGTGCGCTTCGAGACCGCCGCGATCGCGATCTTCGTCGCGATGGTGCTCGACGGGATGGACGGGCGGGTCGCGCGGATGACGCACACGCAAAGCGCGTTCGGCGAGCAGTTCGACAGCCTGTCCGACATGGTGTCGTTCGGCGTCGCGCCCGCGCTCGTGATGTACGAGTGGGTGCTCAAGGACCTCGGCCGCTGGGGCTGGCTCGCCGCGTTCGTCTACTGTTCGGGCGCGGCGCTGCGGCTCGCACGCTTCAATACGAATCTCGGCGTGGTCGACAAGCGCTTCTTCCAGGGGCTGCCGAGCCCGGCCGCGGCGGCGCTGATCGCGGGCTTCGTGTGGCTCGCCACCGACAACCGGGTGCCGGTCCAACTCGGCTGGCTGCCCTGGGTCGCCTTCGCGCTGACCGTCTACGCGGGCGTGACGATGGTGTCGAACGCGCCGTTCTACAGCGGCAAGGCGCTCGATGTCCGGCACCGCGTGCCGTTCGCGGCGATCCTGCTGGTGGTGGTCGCGTTCGTGCTGGTGTCGTCGGACCCGCCGCTGATGCTGTTCGGCCTGTTCGTGCTGTACGGCCTGTCGGGTTACGTGTTCTGGGCCTACATGGCGGTGCGGGGCCGCGCCAATCCGGCGCGCTCATCGCAGCGCGAGCACTGACCCCGATTGTTTCCTGCCTGAACGGCGGCCCGCGCGGCCGCCGTTTTTCATGGCGCCGCCGGCCGCGCGATTTCGGGGTGGAGCCGATTGCGCGCTTCGCGGAATGCCGCTATATTCTTCGGCATGACTGCCTTTTCCCGCCTGTCCCTTCTTCCTGCTGGTGCGCTGCTAGGCGCGCTAGCGCTAGCGCGCGTGCCGCGCTGACCGTTTTCGCCCTCCGTCTGCCTCGTCTGTTGTTGAGCGTCGCCAGCGGTGGCGCGAACTTCATTACGTTTGTGCTATCCCCAACAAGCCTCCTGGAGTCCCCATGACAGACAAACTGATCATTTTCGATACGACGTTGCGCGACGGCGAGCAATCGCCCGGGGCGTCGATGACGAAGGAAGAGAAGATCCGCATCGCGAAGCACCTGGAACGGATGAAGGTCGACGTGATCGAGGCGGGCTTCGCGGCCAGCTCGAACGGCGATTTCGACGCGATCCAGACGATCGCGTCGCAGGTCAAGGACAGCACGATCTGCTCGCTCGCGCGCGCCAACGACAAGGACATCCAGCGCGCGGCCGATGCGCTGAAGCCCGCGAACCGCTTCCGGATCCACACCTTCATCGCGACTTCGCCGCTGCACATGGAGAAGAAGCTGCGGATGACGCCCGACCAGGTGTTCGAGCAGGCGCGCCTCGCGGTGCGCTTCGCGCGCAAGTTCACCGACGACATCGAATTCTCGCCGGAAGACGGCAGCCGCTCGGACCTGGATTTCCTGTGCCGCGTGCTCGAGGCCGTGATCGCGGAAGGCGCCACCACCATCAACATCGCCGACACGGTCGGCTACGGCGTGCCGGAGCTGTACGGCAACCTCGTCAAGACGCTGCGCGAGCGCATCCCGAATTCGGACAAGGCGATCTTCTCGGTGCACTGCCACAACGACCTCGGGATGGCGGTGGCGAATTCGCTCGCGGGCGTGAAGATCGGCGGCGCGCGTCAGGTCGAGTGCACGATCAACGGTCTCGGCGAGCGCGCGGGCAATACCTCGCTCGAGGAAATCGTGATGGCCGTGAAGACCCGCAAGGATTACTTCGGCCTCGATCTCGGCATCGACACCACGCAGATCGTGCCGGCCTCGAAGCTCGTATCGCAGATCACGGGCTTCGTCGTGCAGCCGAACAAGGCGGTGGTCGGCGCGAACGCGTTCGCGCATGCGTCGGGCATCCACCAGGACGGCGTGCTGAAGGCGCGCGACACCTACGAGATCATGCGCGCGGAAGACGTGGGCTGGACCGCGAACAAGATCGTGCTCGGCAAGCTGTCGGGCCGCAACGCGTTCAAGCAGCGGCTGCAGGAGCTCGGCATCGCGCTCGACAGCGAAGCGGACCTCAACGCGGCGTTCATGCGCTTCAAGGATCTGGCGGACCGCAAGTCGGAGATCTTCGACGAGGACATCATCGCGATCGTCAACGAAGAGGCGTCGCTCGCGCAGGCCCAGGAGCGCTACAAGTTCGTGTCGCTCGCGCAGCATTCCGAGACGGGCGAGCAGCCTCAGGCGAAGGTCGTGTTCTCGGTCGACGGCGCGGAAGTGAGCGGCGAGGCACGCGGCAACGGGCCGGTCGACGCCACGCTGAACGCGATCGAGAGCGAGGTCGGCAGCGGCTCCGAGCTGCTGTTGTACTCGGTCAACGCGATCACCACCGGCACCCAGGCGCAGGGCGAGGTGACCGTGCGGCTGTCGAAGAGCGGCCGGATCGTCAACGGCGTCGGCACCGATCCTGACATCGTCGCGGCGTCGGCCAAGGCGTATATCGCGGCGCTCAACAAGCTGCACGCGAACGTCGACAAGCTGAACCCGCAGCGTTCCTGACGTCGGCCGCGCCGGCTCACGAGCCGGCGTGACGCCATGACAACGCCCCCGCGCGACGCAAGCCGCGCGGGGGCGTTTTGCTTGGACGCGCCGCTATTGCGCGCTCGGACGGCGGTGCCAGCGTCCGCCGCGCCGCTGCGCACTCGGCGCATGGCGGAACTCGACGACGATGCCGCGCGCGGGCGCGGCCGCGACGAAGGCGTCGAGCAACTCGCGCACGTCGTGGTCGATGTAGTCGGCGCGGGTGGCGTCGATGGTCAGTACCGCGTGGTCGGGGATCTGCCGCAGGTCGTGCTTGACCTGGACCTTGCCGAGGAACGACACGTCCTTGCGGAACGTCAGCAGGTAGTGATCGTCGTGCTGGGCGAGCGTGGCGGGGCTGCGCAGGTTCGCCAAGGCGACGACGAGCACGCTGCACACGAGCCCGAGCGCGATGCCGAACAGCAGGTCGACCGCGAGCACGCCGCCGATCGTCGCGACGAACGGCAGGAACGCGCCGGGCCCTTGCTTCGCGACCGCCGCGAACAGCGACGGCTTCGCGAGCTTGATGCCGGTGTGGATCAGGATCGCCGCGAGGCTGGCGAGGGGAATCAGGTTGATGAGGCCCGTCAGCGCGAACACGCTGACGAGCAAGAGGATGCCGTGGATGATCGCGGACATGCGGCTTTGCGCGCCGGCGTTGACGTTGACCGAGCTGCGCACGATCACCGAGGTGATCGGCAGGCCGCCCATCACGCCTGCGACGAGGTTGCCGATGCCCTGCGCCTTGAGTTCGCGATCGGGTTCCGACGGGCGGCGCTTCGGGTCGATTTGTTCGACCGCTTCCAGGCTCAGCAGGGTTTCGAGACTGGCGACCACGGCCAGCGTGATCGCGACGCGCCAGACATCGGGATTCCACAGCTGCTTGTAGTGCGGGCCGAGGTCGGCGCCGCGCAGCGCGTCGCCGAGCGCGGCGAACGAGGCGAGTTCGGGCAGCGCGACCCGATGTTCGGCGAGCGGCGCGAGGGACGGCGCGACGAAGCCGAGCGCGAGCGTCGCGCCGATGCCGACCAGCACGACGGCGAGCGGCGCGGGCACCGCGCGGATCAGCGCGAAGCGTCGCAGCGCGCGGGTTTCCCAGGCGACGAGCAGCGCGAGCGAGACGATCGCGAGCGTCGCCGCGGTGAGGGTGGCGTGCGTGATCGACATCGCGCTCGCGCCGCCGGTGAGGCCGAGCGCGAACGGCGCCTGCTTGACGATCAGCAGGATGCCGATCGCGGCGAGCATGCCCTTGATCACGGGGGACGGCACGTAGGCGGCGAGCTGGCCTGCCTTGAGCATCCCGAAGCCGTACTGGATCACCCCCGAGAGCAGCACGGCGACGAGGAACGCGGAAAAGCTGCCGAGCTGCGCGATGCCCTCGACGACGATCACGACGAGGCCGGCGGCGGGGCCGCTCACGGACAGCGGCGAGCCGCTCAGGAACGCGACGACGAGGCCGCCGACAATGCCGGAGACGAGGCCCGCGAAGGGCGCGACGCCCGACGCGTTGGCGATGCCGAGGCAGAGCGGGAGCGCGACGAGGAACACGACGACGCCGGCGACGAAGTCGCGCGGAAAGGTGGCGAAAGCGGTGCGTGGATTCATGGTGGCCGAGGAAGAAAGGGGGAGGCGGGTCAGGACAGCGCGGGCGCGGCTTCCGCCTGGGCGGCGGCGTGCGGTGCGACGGCGCGGGCGGGGTAGCCGGATGTCAGCTCCTTCAGGCGGCCGTCCGCCAGCGAAAAGATCCAGCCGTGCACGAGCGGCGCGGGGTCGCTGTCGCGGATGATCGCGGCGTCGCGCAGCGCGCGCACCTGCTCCAGCACGTTGAGTTCGGCGAGCCGGTCGGCGGCCTGGTCGGACGGCAGCGGGTCGAGTTCGCCGCGATGGCGCGCGGCCAGCGCGCACAGCGGCGCGATCCGGCGGTTCACGTGCGGCAGCGCGGGCGAGGGCGGCAGCAGCGAGGCGCGCACGCCACCGCAGCCGTAGTGGCCGCAGACGATCACGTGGTCGACCTTCAGCACGCGCACCGCGTACTCGAGCACGCTGGCGCAGTTGTCGTCGTCGGGCTGGAACAGGTTCGCGATGTTGCGGTGGACGAACAGCTCGCCGGGCGCACTGTGGGTGATGGTTTCCGCCGGCACGCGGCTGTCGGCGCAGCCGATCCAGAGGACGCGCGGATTCTGGCCGCGCGCGAGCGTGTCGAAGAAGTCGGGCGCGCGTTCGGCCGTTTCGCGGGCCCAGGCGATGTTGGCAGCGAGCATGCTCTTGGGACGGTTCATGAGGATTCCTTCATAATGAATCGGAAATATCCGACAGCCGGCGTCGTTAAAACCCAATACCTTTCTAAATTGAAAGGTGGTCGATGGGTGATATTAGGGGTTTGTCTTATTCAAGAGTTCGAATTGAAACATTCTGTTTCAATTTATCGCGGTGATTGTTTGCATTTGCACCGGAATTGGCGCGGCGGTGGCGAAAGCGAGCGCGGGACGCACCATACTGGCGATCGGAGGGCGGTGGCGCGCATGCCGGTGGGACGGGCGTCTCACGCTGGTTCGCGCACAGGCGCGCGGCTGCACAGGCGCGCGGCATGACGGCGGTATGAAAATAAAATAACAAAAAAGCCATTTAATCGCGGCAAGGGTAAATCTTGCCTGATTAAATGGCTATTTCTATCCAAATGTCACCGATGGGCGGAAAATATTTCAGAAAAGCGTACGGCGGTCGGGATCGTGCAGCGGATCCGGCGTTTTCTGCGTCAGGCGCAGGATGCCCTGGTCGTCGAAATAGAAGCTGTAAAGCATGTACCAGACGTTGTCTTCCAGGTAGCGGTAGGTCCAGGTCTCGCGCTTCATCAGCGGGAAGTAGGCGGTCTCGACCGGGCGCCCGAAGTTCACGAGCACGTCGGTTTTCGTCCACTTGCCGATTTCCGCGCGATAGAACTCGTTCGGCTGCAGCACTTGACGCACGTTGACGATCTTGCCGCTCGCGTCGACATCGGCCGCCGTCGTGACCTCGCCCATCGGCTGGGTCGGCCACATCAGCCGCTTGCCGCCGTTCGGCAGATCGTAGATCTCGCGCGGCGGACCCATGCGCGCGACGATCGCCGACTGGTCCTGGCCGGCCTGGAACTGCTGCCACGGCTGCGCGCAGCCGGCGAGAAGCGCGGCGGCGCAGGCGAGCAGGACCGGGAGGCGGATGAGCATAGGAATCTCCATGACACGGGATATCCGACGTTTTATCACGCCCGGCGCGCGCCGGCGCACGCCGCGCGCGGAAAAGCCGCAAAAGCGCGGCGGGGTATGATCCGCGCTTCGTGAATCGAGAGGGAGTGGCGCGATGCAACGATGGATGCGGGCGGTGGCGGCCGCGTGGACGGCCTGCGCGCTGTTGGCGCCGTGGGCAGCGAGCGCGCAGGCGGCGGGCGAGCCGGTCAGGCTCGCGCTCATCGAGGGCATGTCGGGGCCGTTCGCCAACGCGGGCGCCGCGGTGGAGCGCAATCTGCGTTTCGGCGTCGAGCGCGTGAACGCGCGGGGCGGCGTGAAGCTGCGCGACGGCATGCATCCGCTCGAACTCGTGGTGTTCGACAGCAAGGGTGGCGTCGAGGAGGCGCTGGTCCAGTTGCGCGCGGCGCGCGACCGGCAGATCGGCTTCGTGATGCAGGGCAACGGTTCGGCGGTGGCGGCGGCGCTCGTGACCGCGCTCGCGCGCCAGAATGCGCGCGACCCCGCGCATCGCGCGCTGTTCCTCAACTACTCGGCCGACGATCCGGCGCTGACGGGCAGCGCGTGCAGCTTCTGGCATTTCCGCTTCGATGCGCACGCGGGGCTGCGGATGGATGCGCTCGTCGACGTGCTGGCGGGCGACCGCGCGGTGCGCAAGGTCTACCTGCTGAACCAGGACTACAGCTTCGGGCGCGACGTCAGCGCGCTGGCCCGCGCCGCGCTGAAGGCGCGGCGGCCGGACATCGCGGTGGTCGGCGACGAGTTCCATCCAATCGGGCGGGTCAAGGATTTCGCGCCGTATGTCGAGAAGATCCGCGCGGGCGGCGCCGACGCGGTGATCACCGGCAACTGGGGCAACGACCTGACGCTGCTCGTCAAGGCGGCCCGCGAGCAGGGGCTCGACACCCGCTTCTATACGTTCTACGGCAACAGCCTCGGCGCGCCGGCCGCGCTGGGCGACGCCGGCGTGCGGCGCGTGCTGGCGGTGGCCGACTGGCACCCGAACGCGGGTGGCGCGCAGTCGGACGCGTTCTACCAGGCGTTCCGCGCGCGTTTCCCGGCAGCCCAGGACGACTACCCGGTGCGGCGCATGAGCGAGATGGTGGAGATGCTGGCCGCCGCGATGTCGAAGGCGGGCAGCGCCGATCCCGTCGCCGTGGCGCGTGCGCTCGAGGGGATGCGTTTCGACGACGGCTTCCACCCGGTGCGGATGCGCGCGGCTGACCATCAACTGATTCAACCCCTTTATGTCATGCAGATGGACAAGGCGGGCACGCGCGGCGTGCGCTTCGACAACGAAGGGTCGGGTTATGGTTTCCGAACCGTGCTGGCGGTGCCGCCGACGGAGGCGGCCGCGCCGGCCGCGTGCGTGATGCAGCGGCCCTGAAAGGCGGGCGTGGCCGGGCGGGGGACTTATGCTACAATGCCCGCCGGTTGTAAGTCACGGCACGGCCTTTCTTCCGTGTCCGCCTGTTTAGTCTGAAAGGAAATCACATGTCTGTTGCTGATATCAAGAAGTCGGAAGTCGTTTCTCAGTTTGCCCGCGCCACCAACGACACGGGGTCGCCCGAAGTCCAGGTCGCGCTGCTGACCGCGCGCATCGTGGAACTCACGGGTCACTTCAAGACCCACGCGAAGGACCACCACAGCCGTCGTGGCCTGCTGCGCATGGTGAGCCGTCGCCGCAAGCTGCTCGACTACCTCAAGGGCAAGGACGCCGACCGTTACCGCGCGCTGATCGAGAAGCTGGGTCTGCGTAAGTAAGCGGGGCGAACGCCTCCAGCAAGATGCCTGTGTCAGTCCGCTGATGCAGGCATTTTGTTTTTGCGCGGTACGCAGCGTGATCCGTACCGCGGGGTCCGCGCCGGGCAACCGGCCGCGGGTCCAAGCGGCCAGGTTCCAGGGTTGAGCTTTGTGTCATTCCAGCGCGCCGCACGTGTCGGGCGCCGCGCTGGAATGGCATAAAAAACACACCTCTTCCCATACGGCCTGGGCGCGACGCCGCCGCGCCGGCCAGGCGCCGCGCGCGGCGAATCGAGATGAACGAACAACAAGGAGCGACCATGTCTCTGTTCAATAAAGTCGTGAAGGAATTCCAGTGGGGCCAGCACAAGGTGCGCCTCGAAACCGGTGAGATCGCCCGTCAGGCAGGCGGCGCCGTGATCGTCGACATCGAGGACACCGTGGTGCTCGCGACCGTCGTCGGCGCGAAGTCGGCGAAGCCGGGCCAGGATTTCTTCCCGCTGACCGTCGACTACATCGAGAAGACCTACTCGGCCGGCAAGATCCCGGGCGGCTTCTTCCGTCGCGAAGGCCGTCCGTCGGAGCACGAGACCCTGACCTCGCGCCTCATCGACCGTCCGCTGCGCCCGCTGTTCCCGGAAGGCTTCTACAACGAAGTGCAGGTGGTCATCCACGTGCTGTCGGTGAACCCGGAAGTGCCGGCCGACATCCCCGCGCTGATCGGCGCGTCGGCTGCGCTGGCCGTGTCCGGCCTGCCGTTCAACGGCCCGGTCGGCGCCGCGCGCGTCGCCTACATCGATAGCCAGTACGTGCTGAACCCGACCCGCGCGCAGATCAAGGCGTCGCGCCTCGACCTCGTGGTCGCGGGCACCGAGCGCGCCGTGCTGATGGTCGAGTCGGAAGCCGACCAGCTGCCGGAAGACGTGATGCTGGGGGCCGTGGTGTTCGGCCACGAGCAGATGCAGGTCGCGATCGACGCGATCCACGCGCTGGTGCGCGACGGCGGCAAGCCCGAGTGGGATTGGCAGCCGGCGCCGAAGAACGAGGCGCTGATCGCCCGCGTGACTGAGCTGGCGCAGCCGGCGCTGCTCGTCGCTTACCAGATCCGCGACAAGCAGGCGCGCTCGGCCAAGCTGAAGGAAGCCTACGCGGCGACCTCGGCGAAGCTCGAGGAAGAAGCGCTGGCAGCCGGCACGGCAGCGGCCGACAAGGCCACCGTCGGCAACGTGCTGTTCGACATCGAGGCGAAGATCGTCCGTTCGCAGATCCTGAACGGCGAGCCGCGCATCGACGGCCGCGACACGCGCACCGTGCGTCCGATCGAGATCCGCACGGGCGTGCTGCCGCGCACCCACGGTTCCGCGCTGTTCACGCGCGGCGAGACGCAGGCACTCGTCGTCGCGACGCTCGGCACCAAGGGCGACGAGCAGATCATCGACGCGCTCGAAGGCGAATACCGCGAGCGCTTCATGCTCCACTACAACATGCCCCCGTTCGCGACCGGCGAAACGGGCCGCGTCGGCTCGCCGAAGCGTCGCGAAATCGGCCACGGCCGCCTCGCGAAGCGCGCGCTGGTCGCGTGCCTGCCGAGCGCCGACGAGTTCGGCTACTCGATCCGCGTGGTGTCGGAAATCACCGAATCGAACGGTTCGTCGTCGATGGCGTCGGTGTGCGGCGGCTGCCTCGCGCTGATGGACGCCGGTGTGCCGATGAAGGCGCACGTCGCGGGCATCGCGATGGGCCTGATCCTTGAGGGCAACAAGTTCGCGGTGCTGACCGATATCCTCGGCGACGAAGATCATCTCGGCGACATGGACTTCAAGGTGGCCGGCACGGCCGAAGGCGTGACCGCGCTGCAGATGGACATCAAGATTCAGGGCATCACCAAGGAAATCATGCAGGTCGCCCTCGCGCAAGCGCAGGAAGGCCGCATGCACATCCTCGGCAAGATGACGGCCGCCGTGTCGGGTGCGAACACGCAGCTGTCGGAGTTTGCGCCGCGCATGATCACCATCAAGATCAACCCGGAAAAGATCCGCGACGTGATCGGCAAGGGCGGTTCGGTGATCCGCGCGCTGACCGAGGAAACCGGCACGACGATCGACATCTCCGACGACGGCGTCGTGACCATCGCGAGCACGAGCAGCGAAGGCATGGCCGAGGCGAAGAAGCGCATCGAGAACATCACGGCCGAGATCGAAGTCGGTCAGGTGTACGAGGGCACGGTCCTCAAGCTGCTCGATTTCGGCGCGATCGTGAACCTGCTGCCGGGCAAGGATGGCCTGCTGCACATCTCGGAAATCGTCAACGAGCGTGTGAAGGACATCAATGACTACCTGAAGGAAGGCCAGCAGGTGAAGGTCAAGGTCATCCAGACGGACGAGAAGGGTCGGGTCCGCCTGTCGGCGAAGGCGCTGCTGAACGAAGCGGCCGGCTCGCACGACGGCACGCCGCCGCAGCAGTAAGCGGCGCATCGACGGCCGGTGACGCACGCGCGCACCGGCCGTTTTTCTTGCAGGATGGATGGGTGTGCGCCGGCTGCGACGCACACCCATCCCGCTTCTGGAGCCACAGCATGAAAGCGATCGAAATCACCGAATTCGGCGCGCCCGAGGTGTTGAAGCTCGCCGAGCGCCCGCGCCCCGATCTCAAGCGCGGCGAAGTCCTGATCAAGGCGGCGGCGTCGGGCGTGAATCGCCCTGATGTGTTTCAGCGCAAGGGCGCGTATCCCCCGCAGCCGGGCGTCTCCGATCTGCCGGGGCTCGAGGTGGCGGGCGAGATCGTCGACGGCGACCTGTCCGATCCGGCCGCGAACCCGTTCGGCCTGAAGCGCGGCGACCGCGTATGCGCGCTCGTCGCGGGCGGCGGCTACGCGGAATACGTCGCGGCGCCGCTCGCGCAGTGCCTGCCGGTGCCCGCGGGGCTCACGGACCTCGAGGCGGCGTCGCTGCCGGAGACGTTCTTCACGGTGTGGAGCAACGTGTTCGATCGCGCGGCGCTGGGCGCGGGCGAGGGCGGCCCGCACGAGACGCTGCTCGTGCAGGGCGGCTCGAGCGGGATCGGCGTGACGGCGATCCAGATCGCGCATGCGCTGGGCTTCCGGGTGTTCGCCACCGCGGGCAGCGACGACAAGTGCCGGGCGTGCGAGCGCCTCGGCGCGGAGCGTGCGATCAATTACCGCACCGAGGATTTCGTCGAGGTCGTGAAGGCGCTGACCCAGGATCGCGGCGTCGACGTGATCCTCGACATGGTCGCGGGCAGCTACGTGCCGCGCGAACTGAGCGCGCTCGCCGACGGCGGCCGGCTGGTGCTGATCGCGCTGCTCGGCGGCGCGAAGTCCGAGGTGAATCTCGGCGAGATTCTGCGCCGGCGCCTGACGGTGACCGGGTCGACGCTGCGGCCGCGTCCGGTCGAATTCAAGGCGCGGATCGCCGCGCAGCTGCATGAGCGCGTGTGGCCGCTGCTGGCCGACGGGCACATCAAGCCCGTGATCTACCGGACCTTCCCGGCCGAGCAGGCGGCCGATGCGCACGCGCTGATGGAGAGCAGCGAGCATGTCGGCAAGATCGTGCTGGAATGGGGGGGCGAACGCTTGACAGGGCCGGTTTGACCGGTTCCTGGGCCGCGCAGTAAAATCGCAGGTTTGCTTCGCCGGATGAACCCGACGGCCGGCCCTGCCGGCATGTCCATGACGAGACGAACGATGTCGAAACAAAGAACCAAGCGGGTGATCGGCAACTGGAAGATGCATGGCCGCCTCGACGGCAACCAGGCATTGCTGGACAGTGTCGCGCAAGGCGCGCTCGCGGTGCCGGACAGTGTGGCCGTCGGCGTATGCGTGCCGTTCCCGTATCTCGCGCAGGCGTGCGGGCGGCTGCAGGGCGGCCGCGTCGCGGTGGGCGCGCAGGACGTGTCCGCGCACGAACAGGGCGCGTACACCGGCGAAGTCGCCGCGGGCATGGTGGCCGAATTCGGTGCGGCCTATGCGCTCGTCGGTCACTCCGAGCGGCGCGCGTATCATGGCGAAACCGATGCGGCGGTCGCGGCGAAGACGCAGCGTGCGCTCGCGGCGGGCCTGACGCCGGTCGTGTGCGTCGGCGAGACGCTCGAAGAGCGCGAGGCCGGCGTGACCGAGCAGGTGGTCGGCACGCAGTTGGACGCGGTGCTGGCGGTGTTGTCGACGGACGAGGCGGCGCGCATCGTGGTGGCCTACGAACCCGTCTGGGCGATCGGCACCGGCAAGAGCGCGACGTCCGACCAGGCGCAGCAGGTGCATGCGTTCCTGCGCGCGCGTCTCGAGGCGAAGGGCGTGGCGCACGTGTCGCTGTTGTATGGCGGCAGCGTGAAGGCCGACAACGCGGTCGAGCTGTTCGGCCAGGCGGACATCGACGGTGGCCTGATCGGCGGCGCGTCGCTGAAGAGCGACGATTTCCTGGCGATCTGCCGGGCCGCGGGCTGATGCGGGCCGTGTCCGCAGCATAGTGAATGAATCCAGGCGGTCGGCGCGTGCCGGCCGCTCAAACCCCAACTCAGGTGAGAGTGATGCCGTATCTGAAAGTACTGATTATTGTGGTGCAGCTGCTGTCCGCGCTGGGCGTGATCGGCCTTGTGCTGCTGCAGCATGGCAAGGGCGCCGACATGGGCGCGGCGTTCGGCAGCGGGGCGTCGGGCAGCTTGTTCGGCGCGACCGGTTCCGCGAACTTCCTGTCGCGCACCACCGCGGTTCTCGCGACCATCTTCTTCATCGCGACGCTCACGCTGACCTACCTCGGCTCCTACAAGTCCGCGCCGTCGGTCGGCGTGCTGGGCGGTGCGGCCACGACGGCGCCTGCATCGGCTGCTGCCGCGTCGCAGCCGGCTGCCGCATCGGCTGCCGTCGCGACGTCGAGCGCCTCCGCGCCGGGTCAGGACGTTCCGAAATAAAAGTTTAAAAAAATCGGATTTGTGCGTTGAACAATTTGGAAAGCCGGGTTAGAATTTAATTCTTGAAGCGATTCGCGGGACGCAAGAAGTTCTCTCCCGGGTTGCATGCAGTGCCGACGTGGTGAAATTGGTAGACACGCTATCTTGAGGGGGTAGTGGCGAAAGCTGTGCGAGTTCGAGTCTCGCCGTCGGCACCAAAGTTACTCAATGCCAGCCGCTTCGTGTGGGCTGGCATTTTTCATTTGTGGCGTATGCTTGCGGATGTCTTGGGATCGCAGGCACTCCGAAATGATCCTTTCTCCGGAAGGTGTTATTCTCCGGAGCGCTCAGACCAACCGATAGAGGAAAGCCTTGAACCTCGCAGCCTATTACCCCGTCTTGTTGTTCATTCTCGTGGGCGCCGGATTAGGCATAGCGCTGGTCAGCATCGGTAAGCTTCTCGGCCCCAACAGGCCCGACTCTCAAAAGAATTCCCCATACGAGTGCGGCTTCGAAGCGTTCGAAGACGCGCGCATGAAGTTCGATGTGCGTTACTACCTCGTCGCCATCCTGTTCATCATCTTTGATCTCGAGACCGCGTTCCTGTTTCCGTGGGGCGTCGCCCTGCGCGACATCGGCTGGCCCGGGTTCATGGCAATGATGATTTTCCTGCTCGAATTCCTGCTGGGCTTTGCGTATATCTGGAAGAAGGGTGGCCTCGACTGGGAGTGACGGGTTCAATCGCCGGTTTGCATGGGCGGGCCCTGCCTGCCGCCTGTCTGGAGTGGAAAGCAAATGAGTATCGAAGGGGTCTTGAAGGAAGGTTTTGTCACCACCACGGCTGACAAGCTGATCAACTGGACGCGCACCGGCTCGCTGTGGCCGATGACGTTCGGTCTCGCGTGTTGTGCGGTCGAGATGATGCATGCGGGCGCGGCCCGCTACGACCTGGATCGGTTCGGCGTCGTGTTTCGCCCGAGCCCGCGCCAGTCGGACGTGATGATCGTCGCGGGCACGCTGTGCAACAAGATGGCGCCCGCGCTGCGCAAGGTGTACGACCAGATGGCCGAGCCGCGCTGGGTGATCTCGATGGGGTCGTGCGCGAACGGCGGCGGCTACTACCACTATTCGTATTCGGTGGTGCGCGGCTGCGATCGCATCGTGCCGGTCGATGTCTACGTGCCCGGATGTCCGCCGACGGCGGAAGCGTTGGTCTACGGCGTGATCCAGCTGCAAGCGAAGATCCGCCGCACCGCCACCATCGCCCGTCAATAAACGCCCCGAGCACCCCACAATATGGCAAGCAAAATCGAGACCCTCAAAGCGAACCTCGACGCCGCGCTCGGCGCGCGCGTGGTGAGCCTGACCGAGTCTGTCGGCGAGCTGACGCTCGTCGTGAAGGCGGGCGACTACCTCGAGGTCGCGACGCAATTGCGCGACGACCCCACGCTCGGCTTCGAGCAGTTGATCGACCTGTGCGGCGTCGACTATCAAACCTACGGTGACGGCGCCTACGACGGCCCGCGCTTCGCGGCGGTGCTCCAACTGCTGTCGGTGTCGAACAACTGGCGGCTGCGCCTGCGCGTGTTCGCGTCCGACGACGATCTGCCGATCGTCGCCTCCATGGTGAACGTGTGGGCCTCGGCCAACTGGTACGAGCGCGAGGCGTTCGACCTGTACGGCATCGTGTTCGAAGGCCATCCGGACCTGCGCCGGATCCTGACCGACTACGGCTTCATCGGTCACCCGTTCCGCAAGGATTTCCCGGTTTCCGGCTACGTCGAGATGCGTTACGACCCGGAAGAGAAGCGCGTCGTGTACCAGCCGGTGACGATCGAGCCGCGCGAAATCACGCCGCGCGTGATCCGCGAGGATCGCTATGGCGGTCTGAAACATTAAGAGGGCGCCATGGCAGAAATCAAGAACTACACGCTCAACTTCGGTCCGCAGCACCCGGCCGCGCACGGTGTGCTGCGCCTCGTGCTCGAACTCGATGGCGAAGTGATCCAGCGCGCCGACCCGCACATCGGCCTCCTGCATCGCGGGACGGAAAAGCTTGCCGAGGGCAAGACCTTCATCCAGTCCGTACCCTACATGGATCGTCTCGACTACGTGTCGATGATGGTCAACGAACACGGCTACGTGATGGCGATCGAGCGGCTGCTCGGCATCGAGGTGCCGGAGCGCGCGCAGTACATCCGCGTGCTGTTCGATGAAATCACGCGCGTGCTGAACCACCTGATGTGGATCGGCGCGCACGCGCTCGACGTCGGCGCGATGGCGGTGTTCCTGTACGCGTTCCGCGAGCGCGAGGACCTGATGGACGTCTACGAGGCGGTGTCGGGCGCGCGCATGCACGCGGCCTATTACCGTCCGGGCGGCGTCTATCGCGACCTGCCGGACGCGATGCCGCAGTACAAGGCGTCGAAGATCCGCAACGAGAAGGCGCTCGCACGCATGAACGAGGCGCGCCAGGGCTCGGTGCTCGACTTCATCGAAGATTTCTTCAATCGTTTCCCGACCTGCGTCGACGAATACGAAACGCTGCTGACCGACAACCGGATCTGGAAGCAGCGTCTCGTCGGGATCGGCGTGGTGACGCCGGAGCGTGCGCTGCAGCTCGGCCTGACGGGCCCGATGATCCGCGGTTCGGGGATCGCATGGGACCTGCGCAAGAAGCAGCCGTACGAAGTGTACGACCGCCTCGATTTCGATATCCCGGTGGGCGTGAACGGCGACTGCTACGACCGCTACCTGGTTCGCGTCGAGGAAATGCGCCAATCGACCCGCATCGCGAAACAATGTATTGATTGGCTGCGCAAGAATCCGGGCCCGGTGATGATCGACAATCACAAGGTTGCACCGCCGTCGCGCGTCGGCATGAAGACCAACATGGAAGACTTGATTCACCACTTCAAGCTCTTCACCGAAGGTTTCCACGTGCCGGAAGGCGAGGCGTACGCCGCCGTCGAACATCCGAAGGGCGAGTTCGGCATCTATCTCGTGTCGGACGGCGCGAACAAGCCGTACCGGCTCAAGATCCGCGCGCCGGGCTATGCGCATCTGGCCGCGCTCGACGAGATGGCCCGCGGCCACATGATCGCCGATGCGGTCACGATCATCGGCACGCAGGACATCGTGTTCGGCGAGATCGACCGTTAAGGAGCGGCGCCGCCCCGGTCGGGCGGCGCCGCGAATCACCGGCGATGCGCGCTGCGCCCTCGCCAGCTGTCAATAGTGAGCGCCAGGTCTGCCGTCCGTACCCCCAAGTCGGCAGGTTGTTCGTTCGGTAGGAATTGAAAGAGTCGTGTCTGAAAATGATCTCAGCTGAAGGCCTGAAAGAAATCGATCGCGCGTTGACGAAGTATCCCGCCGATCAGAAACAGTCCGCCGTGATGTCGGCACTGGCCGTCGCCCAGGAAGAGCACGGCTGGCTGTCGCCCGAACTGATGCAGTTCGTCGCGGACTATCTCGACATGCCGGCCGTCGCCGTGCAGGAAGTCGCGACGTTCTACACGATGTACGAGCTGCAACCGGTCGGCAAGCACAAGATCACGCTCTGCACGAACCTGCCGTGCCAGCTCGGCCCGGACGGCGGTGCGGAAGCGACCGCGGCTTATCTGAAGCAGAAGCTCGGTATCGGTTTCGGCGAAACCACGCCCGACGGCAAGTTCTCGCTGAAGGAAGGCGAGTGCTTCGGTTCGTGCGGCGACGCGCCGGTGCTGCTGCTGAACAACCACAAAATGTGCAGCTTCATGAGCCGCGAGAAGATCGACCAGCTGCTTGAGGAGCTCTCGAAATGACGTCCCTCCACGATCGTCACATCAAACCGCTGATTCTCGCCGGCCTGAACGGCGACAACTGGCATCTCGAAGACTACGTCGCGCGCGGCGGCTACCAGCAGCTGCGCCGCATCCTCGAGGAAAAGATTCCGCCCGAGCAGGTGATCGCCGACGTCAAGGCGTCGGGGCTGCGCGGCCGCGGCGGCGCAGGCTTCCCGACCGGCCTGAAGTGGAGCTTCATGCCGCGCCAGTTCCCGGGGCAGAAGTACCTCGTCTGCAACTCGGACGAAGGCGAGCCGGGCACGTTCAAGGACCGCGACATCCTGCGCTGGAATCCGCACGCCCTGATCGAGGGCATGGCGATCGGCGCGTACGCGATGGGCATCACGGTCGGCTACAACTACATCCACGGCGAGATCTTCGAGGTCTATCGCCGTTTCGAGGCGGCGCTCGACGAAGCGCGCCGCGCCGGCTTCCTCGGCGAGCGCATCATGGGCTCCGAGTTCTCGTTCGAGCTGCATGCGCACCATGGCTATGGCGCGTACATCTGCGGCGAGGAAACCGCGCTGCTCGAATCGCTCGAAGGCAAGAAGGGCCAGCCGCGCTTCAAGCCGCCGTTCCCGGCGAGCTTCGGCGTGTACGGCAAGCCGACCACGATCAACAACACCGAGACGTTCGCCGCGGTGCCGTTCCTGCTGAGCATCGGCCCGCAGAACTACCTCGAACTCGGCAAGCCGAACAACGGCGGCACGAAGATCTTCTCGGTGTCGGGCGACGTCGAGCGTCCGGGCAACTACGAAGTGCCGCTCGGCACGCCGTTCGCGACGCTGATGGAGCTGGCGGGCGGGATGCGCGGCGGCAAGAAGATCAAGGCGGTGATCCCGGGCGGGTCGTCCGCACCGGTGGTGCCGGGCGATCTGATGATGCAGACCGACATGGATTACGACGCGATCGCGAAGGCCGGCTCGATGCTCGGCTCGGGCGCGGTGATCGTGATGGACGAGACGCGTTGCATGGTCCGTTCGCTGCTGCGCCTGTCGTACTTCTATCACGAGGAATCGTGCGGCCAGTGCACGCCGTGCCGCGAAGGCACGGGCTGGCTGTGGCGCGTCGTGAACCGGATCGAGCACGGCGAGGGTCGCAAGGAAGATCTGGACCTGCTGAACTCGGTCGCCGAGAACATCATGGGCCGCACGATCTGCGCGCTCGGAGATGCGGCGGCGATGCCGGTGCGCGGGATGCTCAAGCACTACTGGGACGAGTTCGCGTATCACGTCGAGCACAAGCACTGCATGGTCGGCGGCCACGCGCACGCGGCGGCGGCCTGAAGCGGAACCCGGTTGCGGATATCGAGCGCGCGGTCGAGCGTATGCGCGAACGAGCGGAAATAGGTTAAGGACCATTCACCATCATGGTTGAACTTGAAATAGACGGCCAGAAGGTCGAGGTGCCCGAAGGCAGCATGGTGATCCAGGCTGCGCACAAGGCGGACAAGTACATCCCTCACTTCTGCTATCACAAGAAGCTGTCGGTTGCGGCCAATTGCCGGATGTGTCTCGTTGAAGTCGAGAAGATGCCGAAGGCCGTACCGGCCTGCGCGACGCCCGTGTCGGCCGGCATGATCGTGCACACCACGTCCGACAAGGCCGTGAAGGCGCAGCAATCGGTGATGGAATTCCTCCTCATCAATCACCCGCTCGACTGCCCGATCTGCGATCAGGGCGGCGAGTGTCAGCTGCAGGATCTGGCGGTCGGCTACGGCAAGTCGTCGTCGCGCTACAGCGAAGAGAAGCGCGTGGTGTTCCACAAGAACGTGGGCCCGCTGATCTCGATGGAAGAAATGTCGCGCTGCATCCACTGCACGCGTTGCGTCCGCTTCGGCCAGGAAGTCGCCGGCGTGATGGAACTCGGCATGCTGGGCCGCGGCGAGCACTCGGAAATCACGACCTTCGTCGGCAAGACGGTCGATTCCGAGCTGTCCGGCAACATGATCGACCTGTGCCCGGTCGGCGCGCTCACGAGCAAGCCGTTCCGCTACAGCGCCCGTACCTGGGAACTGTCGCGCCGCAAGTCGGTGAGCCCGCACGATTCCGTCGGCGCGAACCTCGTGGTGCAGGTCAAGAACAACCGCGTGATGCGCGTGCTGCCGTTCGAGAACGAGACCGTCAACGAGTGCTGGATCTCGGACAAGGACCGTTTCTCGTACGAAGGCCTCAACAGCGAAGAACGCCTGACCAAGCCGATGCTCAAGCAGGGCGGCCAGTGGCTCGAAACCGACTGGCAGACCGCGCTCGAATACGTGGCGAAGGGCCTCAAGGGCATCGCGGCCGATCACGGCGCGAATGCGCTGGCCGCGCTGTCGAGCGCGCACAGCACGGTCGAGGAGCTGTTCCTGCTCAAGCAGCTGGCGCGTGAACTGAAGACCCCGAACGTCGATTTCCGCCTGCGTCAGGCTGATTTCTCGGCGCCGGTCAACGGTGCGCCGTGGCTCGGCATGCCGATCGCCGACCTGTCGACGGTCAACGCCGCGTTCGTCGTCGGCTCGTTCCTGCGCCGCGACCACCCCCTCTTCGCCGCGCGCCTGCGTCAGGCCGCGAAGAACGGCGCGAAGCTGCATTTCCTGAACGCCACCCGCGACGATGCGCTGATCCCGACCGCGAAGCGGATCGCGGCGGCGCCGTCGACATGGTTCGACGAGCTGGCCGGCGTGGCCGCGGCGGTCGCGCAGGCGCGCGGCGTCGCGCTGCCGGACGCGCTGTCGGGCGTCGCCGCATCGGAAGCCGCGCAGCAGGTCGCGCAGGCGCTGACGAGCGGCGAGCGTCGCGTCGTGCTGCTCGGCAACGGCGTGGTGCAACATCCGCAATTCGCGCAGCTGCATGCGGCCGCGCAGTGGATCGCGGAACAGACGGGCGCGACGCTCGGCTTCCTGACGGAAGCGGCCAATACCGTCGGCGCGCACCTCGTCAACGCACTGCCTGACCAGGGCGGCCTCAATGCGCGCGACGCGTTCGCGCAGCCGCGCAAGGGCTACGTGCTGCTGAACGTCGAGCCGGAATTCGATACGGCCGACCCGGCGCAGGCCCTGGCCGCGCTGAAGCAGGCGGAGATGGTGGTCGTGATGTCGCCGTTCAAGCACGGTCTCGACTACGCGGACGTCCTGCTGCCGATCGCGCCGTTCACGGAAACGGCCGGTACGTTCGTCAACGCGGAAGGCGTCGCGCAGTCGTTCAACGGCGTCGTGCGTCCGCTGGGCGACACGCGTCCGGCCTGGAAGGTGCTGCGCGTGCTGGGCAGCCTGCTGAACCTGCCGAACTTCGAATACGAAACCTCGGAAGAGGTGCGTCTCGCGGCGCTGGGCGAGCGCGTGGCGGCCGAGCGCCTGTCGAACCACACGGCGGTCGCGCCGGCGCGGGTCGCGGCGGCGGCGAACAGCGGCCTCGAGCGCCTCGCCGACGTGCCGATCTATCACGCCGACGCGCTGGTGCGCCGCGCGGGTTCGCTGCATCTGACGGCGGCCGCGAAGGCGGCGAACAAGGCGGCGCTGCCTGCCGCGCTGTTCGACCGGCTCGGTCTGAAGGATGGCGACGCGGTGCGCGTGCGCCAGGGCGATCGCGCGGTGCAGTTGCCGGCCGTGCGTGACGAGAATCTTGCGGAGACGGTCGTGCGTGTATCGGCGGCGACGCCTGCCGGCGCTGAGCTTGGCAGCCTGTCCGGTGAACTGGTGGTGGAGAAGGCGTAAATGAGCTTGTTCGATACGATCAACTCGGGCGGAGCCCAGCTTCTCGGTGTCGCGTGGCCGACGGTATGGGCGCTCGTGCGCATCCTCGTCGTCAGCGTGGTGATCCTGCTGTGCGTGGCGTACCTGATTCTGTGGGAACGCAAGCTGATCGGCTGGATCCACGTGCGTCTCGGACCGAACCGCGTGGGCCCGGCGGGCCTGCTGCAGCCGATCGCCGACGTGCTGAAGCTGCTGCTCAAGGAAGTGATCCAGCCGACGGCCGCGAGCCGCTGGTTCTACCTGATCGCGCCGGTGATGACCGTGCTGCCCGCGTTCGCGGTGTGGGCGGTGATCCCGTTCCAGGCGGAAGCGGTGCTCGCCGACATCAACGCGGGCCTGTTGTACGCGATCGCGATCTCGTCGATCGGCGTGTACGCGGTGATCCTGGCGGGCTGGGCGTCGAATTCGAAGTACGCGTTTCTCGGCGCGATGCGCGCGGCCGCGCAGATGGTGTCCTACGAAATCTCGATGGGTTTCGCGCTGGTCGTCGTGCTGATGACGGCGGGCAGCCTGAACCTGTCGGCGATCGTCAATTCGCAGCAGCACGGCATCTTCGCGAGCTACGGCCTCAACTTCCTGTCGTGGAACTGGCTGCCGCTTCTGCCGGTGTTCGTCGTCTACTTCGTGTCGGGCATCGCGGAAACGAACCGCCACCCGTTCGACGTGGTGGAAGGCGAGTCCGAGATCGTCGCGGGCCACATGATCGATTACTCGGGGATGGCGTTCGCGCTGTTCTTCCTCGCCGAGTACATCAACATGATCGTGATCTCGGCCCTGACCGCGACGCTGTTCCTCGGCGGCTGGTCCGCGCCGTTCGAATTCCTGTCGTTCATCCCGGGCATCTTCTGGCTGGTGCTGAAGGTCTTCGCGCTGCTGTCGGTGTTCATCTGGGTCCGCGCGACGTTCCCGCGCTACCGGTACGACCAGATCATGCGCCTGGGCTGGAAGGTGTTTCTGCCGGTGTGCGTGGTCTGGGTGATCGTGGTCGGCTTCTGGATCATGTCGCCGCTGAATATCTGGAATTAAGGGGCGGTTGAAATCATGACGGCAATCCAACACTTCTTTAAGACGTTCTTCCTGGTCGAGCTGCTGAAAGGGCTCGCGCTGACCGGACGTTATGCGTTCAAGCGCAAGTTCACGGTGCAGTTCCCGGAAGAGAAGACGCCGATTTCGCCGCGCTTTCGCGGGCTGCACGCGCTGCGCCGCTACGAGAACGGCGAAGAGCGCTGCATCGCATGCAAGCTGTGCGAGGCGGTGTGCCCGGCGCTGGCGATCACGATCGAGTCGGAAACGCGCGCGGACAACACGCGCCGCACGACGCGCTACGACATCGATCTCACCAAGTGCATCTTCTGTGGGTTCTGCGAGGAAAGCTGCCCGGTCGACTCGATCGTCGAGACGCAGATCCTCGAGTATCACGGCGAGAAGCGCGGCGACCTGTACTTCACGAAGGACATGCTGCTCGCGGTGGGCGACCGCTACGAGAAGGACATCGCGGCCGCGAAGGCCGCCGATGCGCCGTATCGGTAACAGGTGGTATGCAGTGCCGGCCCGAGCGGGCCGGCCGAGCCGCGGCGACGGTTGCGGCACGCTTGTCTTGTGCCAACGAACCGCGCCTGATACAGGCCTAACGATGAACCGGTAATCATGGACTTCACGACCGTACTCTTCTACATCTTCTCGCTGCTCCTCGTGGTCTCGGGGCTGAAGGTGATCACTTCGCGCAACCCGGTCGGGTCTGCGCTGTTCCTCGTGCTCGCGTTCTTCAACGCGGCCGCGATCTGGATGCTGCTCGAGGCCGAGTTCCTCGCGATCCTGCTGGTGCTGGTCTACGTCGGCGCCGTGATGGTGCTGTTCCTGTTCGTCGTGATGATGCTGGACATCAACATGGACGAGCTGCGGCGCGACTTCAAGCGCTTCGTGCCGATGGCGACCGTGGTGGGCGCGATCATCGTGGTCGAGACCGCGCTGATCCTGTGGCGCGGCTACGGCGCGACCTCCGCGCCGGTGCGCGACATCGCCGCGGGCGCGCTCGCCGGCATGCCGAACACGCGCCTGATCGGCAAGGTGATCTATACCGATTACATCTTCGCCTTCGAAGTCGCCGGCCTGGTGCTGCTCGTCGCGATCATCGCCGCGGTGGCGTTGACCGAGCGCAAGGGCAAGGACAGCAAGCGGCAGCGCGTGTCCGACCAGGTGAAGGTGCGTCGCCAGGACCGCGTGCGCCTCGTGAAGATGCAGGCGGAGAAGCCGCAGCCGGAAACCGTCGACGGCGATGCCGGTTCCACCGGCAACAACGGCTAAGCGGAGGAGAAAGACAAATGTTGACCTTGGCCCATTACCTCGTGCTCGGCGCGATCCTGTTCGCGATCGCCATCGTCGGGATCTTCCTGAACCGTCGCAACATCATCGTGATCCTGATGTCGATCGAATTGATGCTGCTCGCGGTGAACACCAATTTCGTCGCGTTCTCGCATTACCTCGGCGACGTGCACGGCCAGATCTTCGTGTTCTTCGTGCTGACGGTCGCGGCGGCTGAAGCCGCCATCGGCCTCGCGATTCTGGTGACGTTGTTCCGCAAGCTCGACACGATCAATGTCGAGGATCTCGATCAGCTCAAAGGTTAATTTCAGGCACCGCTGTTATGTCAACGACACTCAATGAAAACCTGCTGCTGGCGATTCCGCTCGCTCCGCTGGCCGGCTCGCTGATCGCGGGGCTGTTCGGGAACGCGGTGGGGCGCAAGGGCGCGCACCGGGTCACGATTCTCGGCGTCGCGATCTCGCTCATCCTTTCCGCGATGGTGTTCCTCCAGGTGATGAACGGCGCGAGCTACAACGCGACGGTCTACGAATGGATGAACGTGGGCTCGCTGAAGCTCGAGGTCGGCTTCCTCGTCGATTCGCTGACCGCGATGATGATGGTGGTGGTCACCTTCGTCTCGCTGATGGTGCACATCTACACGATCGGCTACATGTCGGAGGAAGAGGGCTACCAGCGCTTCTTCTCCTACATCTCGCTGTTCACGTTCTCGATGCTGATGCTCGTGATGAGCAACAACTTCCTGCAGCTGTTCTTCGGCTGGGAAGCGGTGGGCCTGGTGTCGTACCTGCTGATCGGCTTCTACTTCACGCGGGAAAGCGCGATCTACGCCAACATGAAGGCGTTCCTCGTGAACCGCGTCGGCGACTTCGGCTTCCTGCTCGGCATTGGCCTGCTGCTCGCCTACGCGGGCTCGATGAACTACGGCGAAGTGTTCGCGAAGCGCGAGGCGCTCGCGGTGCTGCACTTCCCGGGCACCGACTGGGGCCTGCTGTCGGTCGCCTGTATCTGTCTGTTCATCGGCGCGATGGGCAAGTCCGCGCAGTTCCCGCTGCACGTGTGGCTGCCTGACTCGATGGAAGGCCCGACGCCGATCTCCGCGCTGATTCACGCGGCGACCATGGTGACGGCCGGCATCTTCATGGTGACGCGCATGTCGCCGCTGTTCGAACTGTCCGACGCGGCGCTGTCGTTCATCACGGTGATCGGCGCGATCACGGCGCTGTTCATGGGCTTCCTCGGCATCGTCCAGAACGACATCAAGCGGGTGGTCGCGTATTCGACGCTGTCGCAGCTCGGCTACATGACGGTCGCGCTCGGCGTGTCCGCCTACCCGGTCGCCGTGTTCCACCTGATGACGCACGCGTTCTTCAAGGCGCTGCTGTTCCTCGGCGCGGGCTCGGTGATCATCGGCATGCACCACGACCAGGACATGCGCAACATGGGCGGCCTGCGCAAGTACATGCCGATCACCTGGATCACGTCGCTGATCGGCTCGCTGGCGCTGATCGGCACGCCGTTCTTCTCCGGCTTCTACTCGAAGGACTCGATCATCGATGCAGTGAAGCTGTCGCACCTGCCGGGTTCGGGCTTCGCCTACTTCGCGGTGGTCGCGAGCGTGTTCGTGACCGCGCTGTACTCGTTCCGCATGTACTTCCTGGTGTTTCACGGCGAAGAGCGCTTCCGCAAGCCGAAGCATCCGGATTCGCCGATGGGGCAGGCGGCCGCGCACGGTCACGACGATCACGGCCACGGCCATGACGACCACGCGCACGAACCGCACGAGACTCCGTGGGTCGTGTGGGTGCCGCTCGTGCTGCTGGCGATTCCGTCGATCGTGATCGGCGCGATCGCGATCGGTCCGATGCTGTTCGGCGACTTCTTCCAGCACGGCGTCGCGTTCGACAAGGTGATCTTCATCGGCGCGAACCACCCGGCGCTGGCCGAGATGGCCGAGGAATTCCACGGCTGGGCCGCGCTCGGCCTGCATTCGATCTCGACGCTGCCGCTGTGGCTCGCGGCCGCCGGCGTGATCGTCGCGTGGTTCCTGTACCTGAAGCGTCCGGATCTGCCGGCGGTGGTCCGCCGCGCGTTCGGCCCGATCTACACGCTGCTGGACAACAAGTACTACATGGACAAGATCAACGAGGTCGTGTTCGCGAAGGGCTCGGTCGCGATCGGGCGCGGTCTGTGGAAGGAAGGCGACGTCGTGGTGATCGACGGCCTCGTCAACGGCAGCGCGCGTTTCATCGGCTGGTTCGCCGGCGTGATCCGCTTCCTCCAATCCGGTTACATCTATCACTACGCGTTCGCCATGATCATCGGCATGCTGGGGCTCCTGACCCTGTTTGTAACGCTCGGCGGCAAATAAGGCGGGGGACGACTAATGCACTCTTTTCCGATTCTCAGTACCGCGATTTGGCTGCCGATCGTGTTCGGCCTGCTCGTGCTCGCGGTGGGTTCCGACAAAAATCCGGGCACGGCGCGCTGGCTCGCGCTGATCGGCTCGCTCGCGGGCCTCGCGGTCACGCTGCCGCTGGTCACGGGCTTTGATACGAGCACGGCCGCGCTGCAGTTCGTCGAGCAGACGACCTGGATCGAACGCTTCAACATCTCGTATCACCTCGGCGTCGACGGCATCTCGATGTGGTTCGTCGTGCTGACCGCGCTGATCACCGTGATCGTCGTGATCGCGGCGTGGGAAGTGATCACCGAGAACGTGTCGCAGTACCTGGCCGCGTTCCTGATCCTGTCCGGCATCATGATCGGCGTGTTCTCGTCGGCCGACGGCCTGCTGTTCTACGTGTTCTTCGAAGCCACTCTGATCCCGATGTACATCATCATCGGCGTGTGGGGCGGCCCGAACCGCGTGTACGCGGCGTTTAAGTTCTTCCTGTACACGCTGGCCGGCTCGCTGCTGATGCTGGTTGCGCTGATCTACCTGTACACGCAGACGCATTCGTTCGACCTCGCCACCTGGCAGAACGCGAAGATCGCGATGACGCCGCAGGTGCTGCTGTTCATTGCGTTCTTCCTCGCGTTCGCGGTGAAGGTGCCGATGTGGCCGGTCCACACCTGGCTGCCGGACGCCCACGTCGAGGCGCCGACGGGCGGCTCGGTGGTGCTGGCCGCGATCATGCTGAAGCTCGGCGCGTACGGTTTCCTGCGCTTCTCGCTGCCGATCACGCCGGACGCGAGCCACTTCTTCGCGCCCACGGTGATCGCGCTGTCGCTCGTCGCGGTGATCTACATCGGCCTCGTCGCGATGGTGCAGTCCGACATGAAGAAGCTGGTCGCATATTCGTCGATTGCGCACATGGGCTTCGTCACGCTCGGCTTCTTCATCTTCAACCAGCTCGGCGTCGAAGGCGCGATCATCCAGATGATCTCGCACGGCTTCGTGTCGGGCGCGATGTTCCTGTGCATCGGCGTGCTCTACGACCGCCTGCACTCGCGCCAGATCGCCGATTACGGCGGCGTCGTCAACGTGATGCCGAAGTTCGCGGCGTTCGCGATGCTGTTCTCGATGGCCAACTGCGGCCTGCCGGGCACCTCCGGGTTCGTCGGCGAGTTCATGGTGATCCTCGCGGCCGTCCAGTTCAATTTCTGGATCGCGTTCGGCGCGGCGTTCACGCTGATTCTCGGCGCGGCCTACACGTTGTGGATGTACAAGCGCGTGTACTTCGGCGCGGTGAAGAACGACAAGGTCGCGCAGCTGAAGGACATCGGCCGCCGCGAATTCACGATGCTCGCCGTGCTGGCCGCATTCACGATGCTGATGGGCCTGTATCCGAAGCCCTTCACCGACGTGATGCACGTTTCCGTGGAAAACCTCCTCTCCCACGTCGCGCAGTCGAAGCTGCCGCTGGCCCAGTAAGCGCGAGCGGAGGACATAAAGATCATGCAAAACGCACCTATGACTGTCTTGTTGCCTGACGCGCTGGTGATGCTCGCCATCATCGTCGCGTGGCTGAACGACACCTTCGCCGGCGCGGCCGGCCGTCGCCTCACGTATCTGATCGCGGTCCTGTCGTCGGTCGCGGCCGGCGTGTGGTTCGCGCTGCAGGCGTTCGATCCGCAGCAGTACTACTTCTTCACGCGGATGGTCGTCGTCGACTCGTTCGCGAGCGTGATGAAGGCGGTGGTGTCGCTGGGCTTCGCGGTGGCGCTCGTCTACTCGCGCAAGTACCTGGAAGATCGCAACCTGTTCCGCGGCGACGTGTTCCTGCTCGGCATGTTCTCGCTGCTCGGCCAGCTGATCATGATCTCGGGCAACAACTTCCTGACGCTCTACCTCGGTCTCGAACTGATGTCGCTGTCGCTGTACGCGACCATCGCGCTGCGCCAGGATGCCGCGCAGTCGAGCGAAGCGGCGATGAAGTACTACGTGCTGGGCGCGCTCGCGTCGGGCTTCGTGCTGTACGGGATCTCGATGCTGTACGGCGCGACCGGCTCGCTCGAGCTGAACGAAGTGCTGAAGGCTGTCGCGTCGGGTCGCATCAACGACGCGGTGCTGCTGTTCGGCGTGATCTTCGTGGTCGCGGGCGTGGCGTTCAAGCTCGGCGCGGTGCCGTTCCACATGTGGGTGCCGGACGTCTACCAGGGCGCGCCGACCGCGATGACACTGTTCGTCGGCGGCGGCCCGAAGGTCGCGGCGTTCGCGTGGGGCCTGCGGTTCCTGGTGATGGGCCTGCTGCCGCTCGCGGCCGACTGGCAGCAGATGATCGTGATCCTCGCGGCGCTGTCGCTGATCGTCGGCAACCTGACCGGTATCGTCCAGCGCAACGTGAAGCGGATGCTCGCGTACTCGGCGATCTCGAACATGGGCTTCGTGCTGCTCGGCCTGCTGTCGGGCGTCGTCAACGGCAATCCGGCGTCGGCGGCGAGCGCGTACAGCTCGGCGATGTTCTACACGATCGTCTACCTGGTGACGACGCTCGGCTCGTTCGGCGTGGTGATGCTGCTCGCGCGCCGCGATTTCGAGGCCGAGACCATCGACGACCTGAAGGGCTTGAACAAGCGCAGCCCGGTGTTCGCGTTCGTGATGATGGTGATGATGTTCTCGCTCGCGGGGATTCCGCCGACGGTCGGCTTCTACGCGAAGCTCGCGGTGCTCGAGGCGACGGTCAATGCCGGCCTGACGTGGCTCGCGGTGCTGGCGGTCATCACCTCGCTGTTCGGCGCGTTCTTCTACCTGCGCATCGTCAAGCTCATGTACTTCGATGCGCCGCAGGACACGACGCCGATCACGGGCGATGTCTGCAAGCGCACGATCCTGGTGCTGAACGGCCTTGCCGTCGTCGTGCTCGGCCTGGTGCCGGGCCCGCTGATGACGATCTGCCTGCAGGCCATCAGCCACACGCTGCCGCTCTGATGTCGGCAGCGGGCTGGTTCATCGTGCTGTTGGCGCTCGCGGGCGCCAACCTGCCGTTCCTGAATCAGCGGCTCTTCGCCGCGGTGCCGCTGGGCGCCGCGAAGAAGAGCGGCTGGATCCGGATCGGCGAATTGATCGTGTTGTACTTCATCGTCGGCGCATTGGGCTTCTGGCTCGAATCGCGCGCCGGCAATCGCTTCGAACAGGGCTGGCAGTTCTACGCGATCACGTTCAGCTTGTTCGTGGTGTTCGCGTTCCCCGGCTTCACGTTCCAGTATCTCGTCAAACGACGCTGACGGCCGCCGGCCGTTGCGCTCACTTCCGGAGCCGCCGATGGCTGACCTGCCGAATCACGACGCTACGCTGACCGAAACCTGCATCGACAGCCAATCGATCTACGACGGCGCATTCCTGAAGCTGCGGCGCGACACGGTGCGCCTGCCGGACGGCAAGCAGGCGACCCGCGAGTACGTGAAGCACCCGGGCGCGGTGATGGTGATCCCGCTGTTCGAGGACGGTCGCGTGCTGCTGGAGAGCCAGTACCGTTACCCGATCGGCAAGGTGATGGCCGAATATCCGGCCGGCAAGCTCGATCCGCAGGAAGGGCCGCTCGCGTGCGCGATCCGCGAACTGCGCGAGGAAACGGGCTACAGCGCGCGCGAATACGTGCACCTGACGCGGATCCACCCGATCATCTCCTACTCGACCGAGTTCATCGACCTGTATCTTGCGCGCGGCCTGACGGAAGGGGAGCGCGCGCTCGACGAGGGCGAGTTCCTCGAAACCTTCAGCGCGACCGTGCCGCAAGTGCTGGAATGGATCCGCACCGGCCAGATCACCGACGTGAAGACGATCATCGGCACGATGTGGCTCGACAAGGCGCTGTCCGGCGCCTGGCCGCTCGGCGAGGTGATTCGCCCCTAGCCGGGCGCCCCTGGCCGGGCGCCCCTGCCAGACGTCCGTCGCCGATAGTCCTCAAGCGGGGCGCGCCCGGAACCGGCCGTCCCACCCCACGCTCGGCGGCGATTCGAGCCGCACGCTACAATCGATGCCGGTCGCGGTTCGGCCGCAGGTCGAGATTTAGCACGACCGTTCATAAATTTTTGTTTTGCGATACACTCCGAGCACGCCCTGATTCAGCATGAAGGTCCTCGATTTACAGTGCCCGCACGGCCATCGGTTCGAAGGCTGGTTCGCTTCCGCCGATGAGTTCGAAGCGCAGTTGTCCCGCAGGCTGGTCGAATGCCCGGTGTGCGGGGCGACCGAGGTCAGCCGCATGCCGTCCGCGCCGCGCCTGAATCTGTCGGGCGCGACGCAGCCGGCGCCGGCCGATCCGCGCGCGCTGCAGGCGCAGGTGATGCGCGCGTTGCGCGAGGTGCTGGACAAGACCGAGAACGTGGGCGAGCGCTTCGCCGAGGAAGCGCGGCGCATTCATTACAACGAGGCGCCCGTGCGCAGCATCCGGGGAGTGACGACACCGGAGGACGCGCGAGCCTTGGTCGAAGAAGGCATCGACGTGATGCCGCTGCCGGTTCCGGCCGCGCTGAAAGAGCCGTTGCAGTGATCGCCCGCTGATCGCCGCGCTGCTCCTGGCGGCCTCGTCGGCCGCGGAGAGCCCTGCGGGGCCGGCGCAAGTGCCGAGGCACGATGCTGGTCGACCGCGTGGGAACAGGATCAGTGCCGAAGCACTGACGCTGCTCTACAGGAGACACGCGCATGGATCTCGATTATTCCCCCGCCGACGACGCATTCCGCGTCGACATCCGCGCCTGGCTCGAGGCCAACCTGCCTCAGGCCCTGCGCGCGAAGGTTCTCAATCACAAACGTCTGAATCGCGACGACTACGCGAGCTGGCATCGGGTGCTCGCCCCGCGCGGCTGGGCCGCGCCTGCGTGGCCCGTCGAATACGGCGGGCCGGGCTGGAGCGCGACGCAGCGTCACATCTGGGACGAGGAGTGCGCCCGGATCGGCGCGCCCACGGTACTGCCGTTCGGCGTGTCGATGGTGGCGCCGGTGCTGATGAAATACGGCAGCGAGGCGCAGAAGCGCCACTATCTGCCGCGCATCCTCGACGGTACCGACTGGTGGTGCCAGGGTTATTCGGAACCCGGCTCGGGTTCCGACCTCGCCTCGTTGCGCACGCGCGCCGAACGGCACGGCGATCACTACGTGGTCAACGGCCAGAAGACCTGGACCACGCTCGGGCAGTATGCGGACCTGATGTTCTGCCTCGTGCGTACCGATCCCGAGGCGAAGAAGCAGGAAGGCATCTCGTTCCTGCTGATCGACATGAAGACGCCCGGCGTCACCGTGCGCCCGATCATCACGCTCGACGAGGACCATGAGGTGAACGAGGTCTTCTTCGAGGACGCGCGGGTGCCGGTCGAGAATCTCGTCGGCGACGAGAACCGCGGCTGGACCTATGCGAAATACCTGCTCGGGCATGAGCGCACCGGGATTGCGCGGGTGGGCGCGTCGAAACGCGAGCTGGCATTCCTGAAGCAGCTCGCCATGCGTCAGCGCAAGAACGGACGGCCGCTGCTCGAGGATCCCGTGTTCGGCGCGAAGGTGGCCGCGCTCGAGATCGAGCTGATGGCGCTCGAAGTGACGGTGCTGCGCGTCGTCAGCAGCGAGGCGCAGGGGCGCGGGCCGGGACCGGAAGCATCGATGCTGAAGATCCGCGGCAGCGAGATCCAGCAGATGCTGACCGAACTGATGTTCGAGGCCGCGGGCCCGCTCGCCGCGCCGTTCGACGTCCCCTTCCTCGAAGGCGAGCGCGCGCATAGCGTGACGGGCGACGACGCGATCGCGCCGCTCGCCGCGTATTACTTCAACTTCCGCAAGACGTCGATCTACGGCGGCTCGAACGAAATCCAGAAGAACATCATCGCGCAGATGATGCTCGGACTCTGAGGAGCGGCGCATGGACTTCACCTTTACCGAAGAACAGCGGCAATTCGCCGACGCGCTGCGCCGCTATCTCGATGCGCGCTATGGCTTCGACGCGCGTCGCGCGATCGTGCACGGCGCGACCGGGGTGTCGGCCGAGCAGTGGGGCGCGTTCGCCGAACTCGGCCTGACCGCGTTGCCGGTGCCGGAGGCGCAGGGCGGCTTCGGCGGCGGCACGGTCGACATGCTGGTCGTGATGCAGGAGCTGGGGCGCGCTCTCGTGGTCGAGCCGTACTGGGCGACCGCGGTCGGCGTCGAGGCGCTGCGCGTCGCGGGTTCCGGCGCGGGCGAGGATGCGGCGCTGCTGGCGCGCGTCGCGCACGGCGACGCGAAGCTCGCCGTCGCGTTTCACGAACCGGATGCGCGTCATGACCTGTTCGCGCTGGCCACCATCGCCGCTGCGCGCGGCCAGGGCGTCGTGCTGAATGGCATCAAATCGGTGGTCCGGCACGGCGCGCAGGCGGATGCGTGGATCGTCCCGGCGCGCACCGCCGACGGCGCGCTCGGCCTGTATGTGGTCGAACGCGGCGCGGCGGGCGCGCAGGTGGTCGACTACCGGACCATCGACGGCCAGCGCGCCGCGACGCTCACGCTGACGGACGCGCCCGGCCGCGCGCTGACGGGCGGCGAGCGCGATGCGGCGGCGCTCGACCGGATCGCCGACTACGGCATCGTGCTGCTGTGCGCGGAAGCGCTCGGCGCACTCGACGCACTGAATCGCGCGACGCTCGAATACACGAAGAACCGCACGCAGTTCGGCGGCCCGATCGCGCGTTTCCAGGTGTTGCAGCACCGCATGGTCGACATGCTGATTCACGCGGAGCAGGCGCGTTCGCTGACCTATCTGGCGGCGGTGCGCTATGCGAGCGACGACGCCGACGAGCGGCGCCGCGCGGTGTCGGCCGCGAAGGCGCGGGTCGGTCAGGCCGCGCGCTTCGTCGGCCAGCAGGCCGTGCAGCTGCACGGCGGGATGGGCGTGACCGACGAGGTCGCGGCGGCGCATCTGTTCAAGCGCCTGTCGATCATCGAGACGACGCTCGGCGATGTCGATCATCATCTCGCGCGCTTTGCCGCGCTGCCCGGGTTCGCGGCGCCGCAGGAGGCATGAGGCAGGGCAGGACGGCGCGCGCGTGCGCGCCGCAATCACGGAGAAGGCGATGGGTATCAGCTACGAAGATCTGGAAGTCGATTCACGCACCGAGGTCGGCACGCACACGTTCACGCCGGACGAGATCGTCGCGTTCGCGCGGCAGTACGATCCGCAACCGTTCCATCTCGACGAGGCGGCCGGCCGCGCGTCGCCGTTCGGCGGGCTGGTCGCGAGCGGCTGGCATACCTGCTCGGTGTTCATGGGCATGCTCGTGCGCAACGTGCTGCAAGGGTCGACCAGCATGGGCTCGCCGGGGATCGAGGAGATTCGCTGGCTGAAGCCGGTGCGCGCGGGCGACGCCATCACGATGTACAACAAGGTGCTCGACAAGCGCGTCTCGGAGAGCCGTCCGGACCGCGGCATCGTGACGACCGAATGGGAAGGGGTGAATCCGCAGGGCGAGACGGTGATCACGGTCCGTTCGAAAGTGATCTTCGGGCTGCGCGCGCCGCAGCCGCGCGCATGACGTCGGAGGCGGCGGCCGCCGCGCCGCTGATCGATTCCGCGCCGGCGCTGCACGCGCGCGTCGGCGCGGAGCGGGCCGTGAGCGGGTGGCGCGTGATCGATGAGGCGCGCGTCGAGCGCTTCGCCGACGCAACCGACGATCACCAGTGGATCCATGTCGACCCGGTCCGCGCCGTGCGCGAATCGCCGTTCGGCGGGCCGATCGCGCACGGTTTCCTGACCTTGTCGCTGATCCCGGCGCTGCTCGGCGATGCGCTGCGCTTCGAACAGCGCATGGGCGTGAACTACGGGCTCAACCGGGTGCGCTTCCTGCGCCCGGTGCCGGTGGGCGCACGGGTGCGCGCGGCATGCATGCTGAAGGCGGCGGAGGATGTCGCGAACGACGGGGTGCGCGCCACCTGGTCGATCTCCGTCGAGATCGAGGCGCAGGGGCAACCGGCGCTCGCCTGCGTCGCGGAATTCATCACGCAGCATCACTTCTGAACGCGACAGTATGCGCGCCGCGAGGCGGGGGCGTCATGGCGGGCCCACCACGCGACGCGCAGCGCGGCTCAGCGCTTCGCGTACTGGGTCGCGCCGAACAGCACCTCGCGCGCCTTGTCGTCCTGCAGCGGCTTGCGCAGCGACGCGAGCACCTCGACGCCGCGCTGCACGGCGGGACGCGCGGCGATGGCGTCGTGCCAGCGCTTCACGTTCGGGAATTCCTCGAGCGTGACACCCTGGTTCTTCCACGAACGGGTCCACGGGAACGTCGCGATGTCGGCGATCGTGTATGCATCGCCGGCGAGATAGGCATGCTTGCCGAGTTGCTTGTCCATCACGCCGTACAGGCGGCGCGTCTCGTTCGTGTAGCGGTTGACCGCGTAATCGATCTGTTCGGGCGCGTAGATCCGAAAATGATGGGTCTGGCCGAACATCGGGCCGACGCCGCCCATCTGGAACATCAGCCATTGCAGCGTGGTGTAGCGCGCGGCGGGGTCGGTGGGCAGGAACTGGCCGGTCTTCTCGGCGAGGTAGACGAGGATCGCGCCCGATTCGAACAGCGACAGCGATTGCCCGCCGGGGCCGTCGTGGTCGACGATCGCCGGGATCCGGTTGTTCGGGCTGATCGCCAGGAAGTCGGGCGTGAACTGGTCGCCCGCGCCGATATCGATCGGATGGGCCTCATAGGCGAGGCCGGTTTCCTCCAGCATGATGTGCACTTTGTGACCGTTCGGGGTCGCCCAGCTGTAGACGTCGATCATCTGCGTTCCTCGGTTGCGGTTCGTCAATGCGGCGCGCGTGTTTGTTGCGCCGCGGCAGGCGGAAATTAGAGCATAGATTTTTCGCGGCTGCAGACGTCGCGCGGCGAGGTTTGCCGAGGGAAGCGCATGCGGTGACGCTGCACAGGTCCGCCGTCGCGGCTGCATCACGTGCGGGCTGTCGGGGCGCGCACGCGGCGCATCGCGGACCAGGCGAGGCGGGCGAGCGGCATCGCGTCAATTGCCATGCGAGTTCCGCCATCGGTCGCGTGCCGGCCTGCGTCGAGCGCAGGCAGCACGCCGATCGTGCGGCCCATCTCGTCGACGTGAGCGGTGCGCTCGCCCGGCGTCGTGCCGGGCAGTGCGGGATCCCACAACATGCGGCCCGCCACGCAATCGATCACGTAGAAGGCGCGACCGATCACGTACTCGTGCTCGCACAGCGCGAGCCTCCGCGTGACCGGTACGCCGGTGTGCGCGTGCGATTGCATGCGCGGACGGCAGCAGCTTCGCGGCGGGCCCGGGCTTGGCTCGCATCACATAGCAGCGCGTGGGCGTCGGTCGGATTCGATTGGCCGCGATCGAATCGCTCGATCGCAAGCAGCCCGGCGAAATTCTCGACGTGGCGGGCAAGCCAGTCGGCGAGCGCGCCGTATCGGGATGCTGCGCGGCGTCGACCGGGCGCGTGCCTGCGAAGGCGCGGTAGTCGGTCGCTGAGCCCGCCGGATGATTCAGATGCGCCATCGTCGTCTCCGGACGCCGGGCCGGATCAGCCGCGCGTGTTTTGCAGATACTGCTGGTAGTAGATTTCCATCACCGTGTTGCGGGCGTCGCGATGCAGCGGTTCGTGCGGGCAATAATCGAGCAGGCGGATCAGATAGTCGTTGTCGCGTTCGCCGATGTCGATCGCGTTGATGCAGCCGGTCGCCTGCGACAGGCGGCCGTTGAACAAGCGTTGTTCAGGCAACATGGCATGCGACAGCAGCGCGCAGTTCACGCCGCCATGCAACACCAGCAGCGCGGTATCCCACGACGGGTCCGCGCGCAGCGCGGCGAACGGCGGCAGGACGCGATCGATCAGTTCGCCGATCGTCTCACCGCAGAGAAAGCGGGTATCGTGGGACACGAGGCCGTCGAGCGCGCGCAGGAACGCGCCCTCGTGCTGCTCGGGCGGCAGCGCGTCGAGATTGCCGCCGCGGATTTCGCGCCACGCGGGTTCGATCTCGATCACGGCAGGCTGGCCCGTTTCGGCCAGCACGCGCCGCGCGGTTTCGATGGTGCGGGGCAGGCCGCTCGTGATCACGCGGTCGAAGCGCACCGCCTGCTCCGCGAACAGCCGGCCCGCCGCGCTGGCCTGCGCGCGGCCGCGTTCGTTGAGCGGTACGGCGTCGTGGTCGATGACCTCGACGTCGGCGTCGAAGTAGGTGACATCGCCGTGGCGCATCAGATAGAGGCGGCGACGTTTCGGCAAGGTGTAGCGGGACATGGCGGACATCAACGTTTGTAGATAGGCGTGCGTTTTTCGAGAAAGGCGGTAATGCCCTCGAGCGCGTCCGGATGATAGAGCGCGGCGAGGAATTGATCGCGTTCGGCGATCAGTTGGGTCGCGAGCGGCCGGTCGGGCGCATCGGCGAGCAGCGTCTTGATGCCGGTGAGGGCGTGCGGCGAAATGGCGCCGAGTTCGTCGGCCCACGCGATCGCGGCCTCGCGCGCGGTGCCGGGCTTCGCAAGCCGGTTGACGACGCCGAGCGCGTGCAGCCGGGCGGCGCTGGCCGGCTTGCCTTCGAACAGGATCTCGGCGGCCAGCGTGCGCGGCAGCGCGCGCGCGAGGAACCACGAGCCGCCACCGTCCGGCGTGAGCCCGACGCGCGCGTAGGACATCAGGAATTTCGCGTCGTCGCCCGCGACGATCAGGTCGCACGCGAGCGCGAGCGAGAAGCCGGCGCCCGCCGCCGCGCCGTCGACCGCGGCGATCACGGGCTTGGTCGCGGTGTGCAGCGCTGTCACCCATTCGCCGAGCAGGTCGATGCTTTCCGCCTGCAGGGCCGGGTCCTTCGCGCGATTGTCGAGCAGGCGGTTCAGGTTGCCGCCCGCGCAGAAGAAACGGTCCGCGCCGGTCAGCACGACCGCGCGGATCGCCGGATCGCGCTCGGCGGTGTTGAGCGCTTCCAGGCCGGCGGCGTACATGTCGGGATGCAGCGCATTGCGCGCACCGGGGTTGGACAGCGTGAGGACGAGAGTCGATTCGCTTTCGGGCGGGCGCGATGCGAGCAGGGCTGCGCTCATGCGGGTCTCCTGGGCAGGGGCGGGGCGGGCAGCCGGGATGCGGCGCCCGGATCGATGATGATGCATGACAAGTGCCGAACTTGTCTTAGACTAGCACGAACGTGCTTTTCGACGTGGCGTCGGCGGGCCGGCACGGGGCTGGATGCGGCCGACGTTCCCATAAAAAGGAGGCGTCTCATGTTGCAGCTGTGTGGTTTCCCTCTGTCCAATTACTACAACAAGGCCAAGCTGGCCCTGCTCGAATTCGGCATCCCGTTCGAGGAGGAGCGGTTGGGGCTGCCGCTCGCCGATCCGGCCTCGCTGGCCGCGTCGCCGTTCGGCAAGGTGCCGTTCCTGCGCACCGAGTCCGGTCCGATCAGCGAATCGCAGGCGATCATCGAATACCTGGCGGCGCGCCATCCGGAGCTGGGCATTTTCCCGGCCGATCCGTACGCGGCCGCCAAGGTGCGCGAGCTGATCACCTGTCTCGAGCTGTACATCGAGCTGCCCGCGCGCGAGGTGTACCCGGAGGCGTTCTTCGGCGGCACGGTGAGCGACGGGACCAAGCGGCGCGTCGAGGCGCGCCTCACGCACGCGCTCGGTGCGCTGAAGCAACTGACGACCTTCACGCCGTACGCGTATGGTGACGCGTTCGGGATCGCCGACGTCGTCGCCTATGTGCACTTGCCGCTCGTCGGACTGGCGACCAAGCAGGTCTTCGGGCGCGACTTCGTGCTCGCGGCGGGGATCGACTGGAAGGACTACGCGAAGCGGCTCGGCGAACGGCCGGCCGTGCGACGCGTGGCGGAGGAACGCAAGGCGTTCCAGGACGCCGCCAAGTAGGCGGGATGACGCACGGGCGGCGGGCCGCCCGTGCGTCAGGCGCTCAGAGGCGCGCGAGCCGTTCGAGCGCGGCGGCGAGCGTCTGTTCCTGTTTCGCGAAGCAGAAACGCACGACGCCCGATTCGTGCGGCGCGTGGTAGAACGCGGACACCGGGATCGCGGCGACGCCGATCTCGGTCGTCAGCCATTTCGAGAACTCCGCTTCCGGCAGGTCGCTGATCGCCGAGTAGTCGACGCACTGGAAGTAGGTGCCGGTGCACGGCAGCAGCTTGAAGCGCGAGCCGGCCAGCCCCGCGCGGAAGAAGTCGCGCTTCTTCTGGTAGAACGCGGGCAGCGTCAGATATGGCTGCGGATCGCGCAGGTAGGCGGCGAGGCCGACCTGCATCGGCGTGTTCACGGTGAATACGTTGAATTGGTGGACCTTGCGGAATTCCGCCGTCAGCGCGGCGGGCGCGGCCACGTAGCCGACCTTCCAGCCCGTCACGTGGAAGGTCTTGCCGAAGCTCGACACGATGAAGCTGCGCGCGGCCAGCTCCGGATAGCGCGCGACGCTCTCGTGCCGCTCGCCGTCGTACACCATGTGCTCGTACACCTCGTCGGACAGGATCAGCAGGTTGGTGCCGCGCACGATCTCTTCCAGCTTGCGCATGTCGCTGTCGCGCCAGACCGTGCCGGTCGGATTGTGCGGCGTGTTGATCAGGATCAGGCGGGTGCGCGGCGTGATCGCGGCGGCGAGGCGGTCGAACGGGATCGCATAGTCGGGCGCTTCGAGCGTCACGAACACGGGCGTGCCGCCCGCGAGCGCGATCGACGGCAGGTAGCTGTCGTAGGTCGGCTCGACGACGATCACCTCGTCGCCGGGATGGACCGCGCACAGGATCGCCGTCAGCAGCGCCTGGGTGGCGCCCGCCGTGATGGTGATCTCGCTCGCGGGGTCGTAGCGGCGGCCGTAGAGCTGGGCGATCTTGTCGGCGATCACTTCGCGCAGGGGCGCGACGCCTGCCATCGGCGGGTATTGGTTGTGCCCGTCGCGCATCGCGTCCGACACCGCATCGACGATGCGCGGGTCGCAGCCGAAATCCGGGAAACCCTGTCCGAGGTTGACTGCGCCCGCTTCGGTGGCAAGCGCGCTCATGACCGTGAAGATGGTCGTGCCCACCTCGGGCAGGCGGGAGGGAAAGTGCGGCGTCGTCGGCATGTCGTGAGGTGCGTTCATCGTGGCGTACTGGATGGAAAGTGCGAAACGGTAACGGGACGGCAAGGCGCGGCGTGACGATCAGGCGGGGGCGGGCTCTCCGTCGGCGAGCGCGCAGGCCGCCGTGAACGGCGCGGGCTGCGCGATCCGGAAGCCGAAGTCGCGTTCGGTGCGGCGCGCGAGCTTCAGCAGCGCACGGTCCTTCGACACCAGCCACTCGGCGCGCGCGGCATGCGCGAGCTCGAGGAACTTCTGGTCGTCGCGGTCCTTGCACTTGGGCAAGGGCCGGCCGACCGGCGCTTCCGGTGCGTCCGGCGCGGGCGCGACCAGGCGGGCGAGCCGCGCGACCGTGGCGAGCGCGGCGGCCTTGTCGACCGCGCGCGCGCGGAACTGCGGGTAGTCGAGCACGCGCTCGAGTTCGTTCAGGCAGCGCGCGTCGATCAGCGCGACGAGCGCGCCTGCCTCGAGGGCGGCGCGGATCGGGCGGGCGGCGGGGTCGTCGAACACGAGGAGGTCGATCCAGACATTCGAATCGAGTACCACGGTGCGCGGCACGTTGGAGCTGGGCATTCGTTACAATCGGTAGTTTTCGTCTGACCGCACGGCACGACGTGCCTGCGAGCCTCTATGATAATCGTTCTCTCTCCCGCGAAATCGCTCGACTACGACACGCCGCCCCATATTCAGGCACATACGCTCCCGGATTTCATCGAAGACGCGGCCGAACTGGTCGATGAACTGCGCGCGCTGTCGCCGCAGCAGATCGCGAGCCTGATGGATATCTCGGATCCGCTCGCGCAGCTGAATTTCCAACGCTACGCCGACTGGTCGCGCACGTTCAGCCCCGCGAATGCGAAACAGGCGGTGCTCGCGTTCAACGGCGACGTCTACGAAGGGTTCGACGCGCGCTCGCTGTCGGCCGCCGATCTCGACTACGCACAACGTCACGTGCGCGTGCTGTCGGGGCTCTACGGGCTGCTGCGGCCGCTCGACCTGCTGCAGCCGTACCGGCTCGAAATGGGCACGCGCTTCGAGAATGCGCGCGGCAAGGATCTGTACGCGTTCTGGGGCGAGCGCATCACGCAGGCGTTGAATACGCAGCTGAATGCGCGCGAAGGCGCGTCGCGCGTGCTGGTCAACTGCGCATCGACCGAATATTTCCGCTCGGTGAAGCCGAAGCTGCTCGACGCGCCGGTGGTCACGCCGGTGTTCGAGGATTGGAAGGGTGGCCGCTACAAGATCATCAGCTTCCATGCGAAGCGCGCGCGCGGCCTGATGGCGCGCCATGTGGTCGAGAACCGCATCGCGACGCCGGACGGCCTGAAGGCGTTCGCGGCGGAAGGCTATGCGTTCGATGCGGCGGCCTCGAACGATGCCACTTATGTGTTTCGCCGGCGAATCGGCGCCTAATCGCCCGGACGGTTCACGAGACCGTCCGGCACAAGGAGATGCAATGAACCTCTCGATCACCAGCAACTTCGACGCGGGCGCCATCGACGTCGTGTCGTGCGAGCGCGCGGACGAGATCCGTCTGCGCGTGCGCGGCGACAGCCGGGCCGAGTTCGCGCAATGGTTTTATTTCCGCCTGTCGGGCGCGCGCGGCGAACGCTGCGTGATGCGCTTCGAGAACGCGCATGCCTGCGCGTACCCATCCGGCTGGCGGGACTACCGGGCGGCCGCGAGCTACGACCGGGTCAACTGGTTCCGCGTGCCGACCTCGTACGACGGCACCGTGCTGACCATCGACCATACGCCGGAATTCGACAGCATCTACTACGCGTACTTCGAGCCGTACGGCGAGGAGCGGCATTCGGAGTTCCTCGGCGCGGTGCAGCAGATGCCGCAGGCGAATGTGGTCGAGTTGGGGCGGACGG
Source organism: Burkholderia sp. GW821-FHT14F03 (assembly GCF_058803765.1). Taxonomy (NCBI): domain Bacteria; kingdom Pseudomonadati; phylum Pseudomonadota; class Betaproteobacteria; order Burkholderiales; family Burkholderiaceae; genus Burkholderia; species Burkholderia sp. GW821-FHT14F03. Next base: position 5,088 of record NZ_JBXAPG010000036.1, on the reverse strand, counting down.
TCGAAGGCCGGCCGATCTCCCTGCTGGTGCTGGGCACGCCGGAAGAGACCGAGGTGCCGAAGAAAAAGGTGTGGATCATTGCGCGGCAGCATCCGGGCGAATCGATGGCGGAATGGTTCGTCGAGGGCCTGGTCAAGCGGCTGGCGGGCTGGGGCGACTGGGCGGGCGATCCGGTTGCGCGCAGGCTCTACGATCTCGCGACCTTCCATATCGTCGCGAACATGAATCCCGACGGCAGCGTGCTCGGGAACCTGCGCACCAACGCGGCCGGCGCGAACCTGAATCGCGAGTGGATGGAGCCGGATGCCGCGCGCAGCCCCGAGGTGCTGGTGGTGCGCGAGGCGATCGCGGCGACCGGTTGCGACATGTTCTTCGACATCCACGGGGACGAGGATCTGCCCTATGTGTTTGTCGCGGGCTCCGAGATGCTGCCGGGCTTCACCGAGCAGCAGCGGATCGAGCAGGCGGCTTTCATCGAGGCGTTCAAGCAGGCGAGCCCGGATTTCCAGGATCAGTACGGCTATGCGGCGTCGAAGTATAAGGAAGACGCGCTGAAGCTGGCGTCGAAGTACGTCGGCCACCAATATGGCTGCTTGTCGCTGACGCTGGAGATGCCGTTCAAGGACAACGCCAATCTGCCCGACGAGCGGGTGGGCTGGAACGGCGAGCGCAGCGCGTCGCTCGGTGCCGCGATGTTGCTGGCGGTGCTGAACCAGGTGCAGAAGTTCTGCTGACGAGCGACAGCGGTCCGCACGGCGGGCCTGGACATGGAAAAAGCCGGAGCATGCTCCGGCTTTTTCCTGCCCGCGGGAAAGCGGCGCTTACGAACTCTTCTTTGCCGTCGATTTCTTGACGGCCTTCTTCTGGGTGCCCGATTTCTTCGTGGTCGCGGCTTTCTTGCCGCCCTTGCCCGGGGCCTTCGCTTTCGACTTGCCTTTGCCCTTGCCGGCATGGGCCTTCAATTTCTTATTCGACGACGCGGGGCGCTCGACATGCGCCCGGGCGGGCGGCACCGGATCGTTCCAGCTGAACGCGAGCATCTGCGTGCCGACGTAGCCGCAGCGGAACTTGAGGTGCGCCGGGTCGCTGCCGTTGTTGCTGATGCCGAGCCCTTCGACGGTGACGATGTTGTCGACCTTGACGCGCTGCTTGCCCTGGTCGAACGAATCGTTCCAGGGCGTGATCGTGGCGCTGCTCGGGTCGAAGGCGCTGGACGGGAATTCGACGTGATCGAACGCATTGGAGGTGCTGGCGATGAAATTGCCATGCGCCGCGCAATCCGCGACGAGCGGATCGGCATGCATCTCGTTCACGTACTTGTTGATCATTTCGGCGCGCTGGTCGAGCAGGTCGGCGAGCGCCGGGGTGGCGCATGCAAGCGACAGGCCCGTGATGCAGGCCGCCAGCTTGCCGAGCACGCCCAATAGGCGGTACGAGGCGGGGAAGCTGTCCATCTAGGTATGAGATAAGCGCGATAGAGACACCGGGCACGTAAGAGGTCCGATGTCGGGCAGGAGTTCAATCTTAGCGCAAAATTGTTGTGCGCCCTTAGGACGGATGCGCGTTTTGTCCGAGCGAGGTGCGGCGCCGGCACTCAGGCGCGGGGGCCGCCGAGGCGGTAGCGGCGCACGTCGAAGGTCGTGACCCAGGCCGGCTTGTAGACCGCGATGAGCGCGGTCGCCATGCCGGTGAACCACGCTTCGCCGAGCGCGAGCAGCAGGGTGTTGAGCGCGTATCCGGCCGGCAGCACGGCGGGGTCGCCGCCGACGAGCGCGATCTGCACGCCCGCCGCGGCGCCCGCGACCGCGCCGACCGCGATGAGTGGCGTGACGAAACCCTGGCCGATGATGAAGGCCGGCAGGTTGTGCGGCAGCCAGGCGATGGTGGCGCGCTGCAGCAGCGCGGAGACGGCGACGGGCAGGGCGCCGTACACGAGATAGGTCAGGCCGACGCCGGGCCAGGTCGTATCGAAGATGACGGCGGCGACGCCGGTGATGACGGCGGTGCCGACCAGCGCGAGGGTCCAGTCGAACAGGGTGACGAGCAGCGTGGCGCCGAGCAGATGCATGACGAGGCCGTCGTCGAGCCAGGCGTTGGACGCCCACAGCACGGCGATCGCGGTGACGAGCGCGAGCCAGACGTGTTGCAGCGTGGCGTCCTGCAGGCGCTTGAACGGGGCTCTCCACAGCGCGAGCGCGAGCAAAGCCACGGCGGCGATCCAGCCACCGACGGCGACCCAGAACGGAAGCGGCGTGTACAGGAAACCCATGTTTTTATATTACTCGTTGAATCTCAAAAATGGGAATGGATTCAGCGAGCGGCCCTGATTTTGCCGGCCGAGCGTTGCTAGCTGGGCTTGAAGGGCGCGCGTGGTTCGGCGGCCATCGGCTGGGGCGTGGTGTCGTCGTCGGCGGCGCGTGGGTACTTGCGCTGGGTGGCGAGGCGCAGCGGAACCGGACAGGGCGCGCCCAGCGCGGGTTTCGGTGCGCCGTGGCGGGCCGATAGCAATACTTCGAGATGCGGGGGCAGCCAGCCGTTGTAGATCGCGACCGCGGCGGCGCGATTGGTGGCGCCGAGCTGCTGGAAGATGCTGGCGAGGTGAATCTTGACCGTGCCTTCGCTGATGCCGAGCGTGCGCGCGATCATCTTGTTGGTGTTGCCCATGTGGACGAAGCGCATGATCTGCGCCTGCCGCGGAGAGAGCAGGCTGCGCGTGGCCTGCCGCTTGCGCGGCAGTTCGTCGATCAATTCCTGCACGTGCGCGTCGCGGCCGGCGGAGGGCGCGTTGGTCAGATCGAGTGCGCCGGGTGGGACATAGTGGCCGCCGAGCAGGACCATCTCGAGCGCGCGGATGATGAGATGCGGGCGCGTGGTGCGCGGAATCACGCCGAACACGCCGGCCTTGAACAGCGCCTGCGCCTGCTCGGGCGAGGCATCGTCGGTCAGCACCGCGACCGGGGCGGGGGCGCAGGCTTCGCACAACTGGCTCAGGTCGCCGAGGCGCTTGATGTCGTGCCAGTCGACCGTGATGAGGTCGAAACTGTGGTGGGCGAGGAGCCGCCGAGCCTGGTGCCAGTCCTTTGCATCGTTGTAGCCGGCCTGCCGGGCGATCTGCTTGAGGAGGGTCTTGAGTCCGTCGCGCCGCTCGGCGTCGGCGTTGAGCACCAGGAATCGCATGTTCTGCCTCTATTGTCTGAGTAGGAGGAGCGTCGATCTGTCACGGATCTCATCATGACAAACTCCTTACGAAATGTCGGCCTGGCTAAAAGGCATAAGACAATTCGTACTCACAGAGAAGCAAAAAGCCGCGCCGCGGTATCGCGGGGCGGCTTTTTGCGGTGGCCGAGGCGGCGATCCGATGCTCAGTGGAAGTGCGGCTGGGCGGGCGAGGCGTCTTCGGGCATTTCAGCGTGCACGATCTCGCCGAGCGGGTCGGCGTAAAGCGGCACGCCGCAGTCGTCGCAGTACTCGGGCTCGAAGCGGCCGGCATGGCGTCGGATCTCGGTGACGCCGGCGTCCCGCAGCAGCGTCGCGATCTCCTCGAGCGGACCTTCGACGGGGGCGTCGGCGTCTACGGTCGCTTCGTCGATCGCGGCGTCGCCGTTCTCGCGGCCGTAGAGCGGCCAGACCACGCCATAGATCACGTCGTTGGCGCCGCGTCGGGTGAAGCCGACCCGGTACTCGTCGACACGCCGCTCGCCGAAGCCGGCGATCACTGCGCGCAGTTCTTGAGGCGCTGCGCCGATTGTGTCGAAAAGATAACGAATGGCGGTGCGCACGGTGTGGGGGCGGATGCGCTCGTCGGCGTCGCGGCAGGCCGAGTAGTAGGCGTCGGGCAGCAGGGATTCGAATTCGCAACCGGGCAGGGCGTTGGCCAGGTTGGCGCCGCCCTGGGCCGCCCATTGTTCAAGACATTGGCCACGTTCGATGCGCGCATTGCCGTCCTCTTCCTGCCAGCGGAACAACGGGGCGCCGGCGGGCGCCGCGACGACGGCGAGCAGAAAGCGCGGATCGGCAAGAATGGGCGAGGTTTCCGGCAGGTCGCCGTGGTTGAGCTTGACCGGATGTCCGCCGAGCGCGGCATGCGTGAGTTGCTGGGCCAGGCGGTAGGTCTCGACGTGATGGCGGGGCAATTGATCGATGCTGTACAGGAACGGCGCCATGGCGACCAGCGTGTCGCGTGCGAGGACGTGGGCTTGCAGGTGAGTGCGCAGCGCATCGGAGGCGTCGGCCTTGAGCGAGCCGGACGGAATCATGTAGCGGGTCCAGGCGAGCACGGGCACCGCGACGAGCAGTGCCTCATAGGGCTGGCCTTCGTGTTCGACCCGCAGCGATTCGCTGTGGGTCTCGGCCATGTCGGCGAGCGCGCCGTAGGCGTCGGGATGATTCTGCTGGAGATGGTCGAGTGCGGCGTCGAGCGTGGTCTGATTCCCATTGCGCACGATCTTCGCGAGCAGGGCATCGAGCTTGGTTTCCCAGAAGCGATCCTCGATGCGGCTGCCGGAGGCGAACAGCGCGAGCGACAGGCCGACGAGTTTGTCGGCATCGGGAGGGAGGCGTTTGGCGATTCGCTGGCGCATAGTTGGACGTGGTTGGATGCGGAGAACCCGTCATTCTAGTCCGATCCGCGCATATTAAGCGGCTTGGCGGCGCGGGCTTGTCAGCGTGTCGCCGGGAGGACCGCTATATAGAGCGATGCGCGGGTCGCGCGCTTCAGTTTTGCGACGTTTAAAAATCTTTCACGAAAGGGCTTGCGCGGCGGGAAAAGCGTGCCTACAATCACGCCTCTTTCGCGCTAACGGAAACGCAGCGCGAAGGAAGAGAAGCAAAGCCTGGCGCGGGTTTCAAGCGTGTTGGGCAAAGATGGTTGATCGATAGCAGGACGATCAGCGCGATGAAAAAAGTTGTTGACGCGCTGCTCTGAATTGATCATAATCTCGCTTCTCTGCTGCTGAAAACGCAGCGCTGCTGAGAAGGTCGATAAGAAGTCCGGCCCGCCTCGCAGATGTGCTCTTTAAAAATTAACAGCCGATAAGTGTGGGCGCTTGATGGGATGCGAGTCTGATCTTCGGATCGGATCAAGCAAAA
>NZ_JBXAPG010000035.1:79801-86344 GCF_058803765.1 Burkholderia sp. GW821-FHT14F03 | reverse complement strand
TTGCCCGTGTGAAAGTAGGTAATCGTCAGGCTCCCTCTGCCAAAACCCCCGCCCATCCGGCGGGGGTTTTGCTTTTTACGCGACAGAATTCTCTCAGTCCCCCATAACACCGCCCGACCCGGATCAGGACCGCGCGATGAATCGCGGGCGACGTTCGGTTCGTTGCGCGCGCAGCCATGAAGCAACGCTTCCTCCGCCCGCAGTAACGGACGTCTCCAGCACCTCGCACGCCTGAAGCATCGAGCGGCTTCCCGTCTCGCGCACATGCACGAAAAAAGCATACCCATCGTCGATTCTGGCAAGATGCCGGCCTTCCACTCCTCGGGCGAATGGCCATGTCGCACCGCTTCCTGTTTCCCGAAGACGGCTTGCTCGTTCGCGACGACATCAGGCTGCGCCTGATTCGCGCAGGCGATGCGCCCGACCTCCTGCGCTACTCCGTCGAAAACCGGACCCACCTCAAGCGCTGGGAGCCGAGCAGGGCAGCGTCGTTCCATACGCTCGACGCTATGCACGCGCGGCTCGACGCCGTGCTTCGAAGCCATGCTCTGAGGGCCCGGCAGATCCGCCAAGGCGCATGCATTGCAGTGAGCCCGTTATAGCTGTCGCTGGCTTTGGTGGTGCTCGGGGAGGCGGTTCGTGCGCTTGATGGCCTGTCTGGTCAACGACGGCATATCAGTCGCTTGGCGCTCGATCCGGATCATTCGGCCAGGAAAGACGGTGATGCCTCTCCCGAGGGGAGACGCTCCGATGCCATGTCGGATTAGCTGCGCACGTTTTGACTCCGCATCGGTGTTTTTGCCGCGGACCGCGGCTCATGAAACAACGCGGGGACGACACTCCAGATGCCTGCGGAGGGCAGTTGCCGAGCGCCGTGAAGCATTGGAGGCGGCGATCGACGGGGCGTCGCGCCGGATCATGAATTGATTTTCCCGCAGCGCGTTCGGTTGCGTCTCGCAATCCTCATTAAGAAGCCTCAGGCAGGTGTTGGTCGTGACCTGCTCGGCAATCGATGCCGGAGGCCGCAGAGGCCGTGTCGTCGACAGGTGGGGCAGGTTCTCCGACGGGTGGGCGTCGCCCCGAAGCGAGCCTGGGATCGGGGCATCCCGCTCTTTGCGCTTTCGCCGGTGCTCAGGGGGGGCGCACGACAAAGCCGCCCTGGCCGGCGCGATACCGCTCGCCGGCCAGGTCACCTTCATGCTTCAGTCCGCTCTGCGGGTCGCCCGTCTCCGCACCGGAATGACAAACGGCACTTTCCCGTTTCGCGTGCCCGAACAGCACGCTTCGCGACGCAGGGGTTCACAGCTTGAATTCGCTGATGGCCTGACGCAGCCTCGTTGTCTGGTCCTGCATCGACATCGCCGATGCAGCCAGTTGCTCAACCAACGCGGCATTCTGCTGGGTCGTGCCGTCCAGTTGCGTGATGGCGCGGCCCACTTCCTCGATCCCGCGGCTCTGCTCCTCGCTCGCGCTCATGATTTCATCCATGATCGTGGCGACCTGCGCCGTCGTCGAGATGATTTCGGCCATGGTCGAGCCTGCATTGGCGACCAGGCTGCTCCCCGAATCGACTTTGACGGCGGAATCCGAGATCAGCGACTTGATGTCTTTCGCCGCGGCTGCGGCACGTTGCGCGAGATTGCGCACCTCGTTTGCCACCACCGCGAACCCCCGGCCCTGCTCGCCCGCGCGGGCCGCCTCGACCGACGCATTGAGCGCCAGGATATTGGTCTGGAACGCGATTCCGTCGATGACGCCGATGATGTCGACGATCTTCCTCGACGACTCGCTGATCGACGCCATCGTCTCCACCACCTCGCCAATCACCATGCCGCCGCGCGAAGCGACCGTCGACGCATTCGTCGCCAACTTGTTGGCTTCGTTGGCATTGCCGGCGTTTTGCTTGACGGTCCCGGTGATCTCTTCCATCGAGGCGGCAGTCTGCTGTAGCGAGGCTGCCTGGCTCTCGGTGCGGGCCGACAGGTCCTTGTTGCCGCTGGAGATCTCGTGCGAGGCTTCGGTGAGCGAGGAGGCGCCCGCCACCACCTGGGTGAGCACGTCCTGCAGTCGCTGGATGAACCGGTTGAAACTGGCCGCGACCTCGCCGAATTCCTTGCCACCGGTTTCAGGCAGACGTCGCGTCAGATCCGCCTCGCCTGCCGAGAGATCATCGATATTGCTCTTCAGCACCGCAAGGCGCTTCATGAACACATGGATGCCGCCGAGTATCAATGCCAGGAGGAGCAGGGCCATCGGCACCTGGATCGACGCCAGCTTCGTAAGAATCCGGTTGCTGTTGATCTCCAGCGACGACGACGGTACCGCCGTCGCGATAATCCACGGGCTGCCCGGGATCGGCTTCAGGAAAATCGTCTGCGCGCCGTCGGGCATGTCGAATGTGCCCTCGGTGGCCCGACCGTTCTGCACGCTGGGCAGCAAGCGCTGAATCGCCGCCGCCATCGGCGCGCCGGATGCGATATCGGACACGTTCTTCAGGACGATATTGCTGTTGATCCTCGAACTGTTGCTGACGATCTTGCCGTCCGCTTCCACGATCAGGATCTGACCGTGGATCCGGTCTTCCATGTTCGCGACGAGGTGATTGAAAAATCCCAGCGTCACATCGATCGTGGCGACGCCGTAAAGCTCATCGCCCTTGTAGATGGCCATCGCGCAATTCGTCCGCGGCTGCGGGCTGGCATCGTCCTGATAGGCCTTCGCCCACTTGCAATGACCCTTGGGCGCGGTCTTGCCGTTCTCGTACCAGGGCTGCTCCCAGTACTTGAGGGACTCCGGCGTGTTCCAGTGCGTGTTGACCACGAGCTTGCCGGTGGCCGCGTCGCGCGCATAGAAGGTGCTGAACTTGTCGCGGCCTTGCTCGCGTTTGTTCGGCAGCGGCCAGATGCCGCCGCCGAACACGTTCTGATCGCCGTACTGATCGACCAGCGCCGGCTGCAGCTTGTCAATCTGGTCGCTGTCGAGCGCCGCCATGACCTGGGTAATGCTGCGTTGCTGGGCTTCCACCTGACGCAGTTGCTCGCTGATCTGGATGGAGATCTGATCGACATCGCCGCCGATCACCTTGCCTTCCAGGCTCGCCAGTTCCGGTGTGACGAACAGCCGGACGACGGCAAACGTGCCTATCACCATCGTCACGAAGAAGGCGCAGGCGATCACGGTAAAACGCGCTTGCGTCGATATTGGGCTAGGCATCGAATCTCCGGACTGAGTCATGATGCCTCCTTTACGGCAAGGCGGCGTTTAACTTTACTGAAGATCGTTGCGGACGCATGGATCGTCAGCGCCTGCGGCGAGCGGTAGCGTCGCGAACAATCGGACCGGATGGCGGCAGGGCCCGGTGTCGAGGATCAGTTTGGGCCACTGACTGTTCATTTAGACGCGATGCTCTACGACGCGCGAGGGAACATGGAGGGTTCGTCGCGAATGGGCAGAGAACGCGGCGCTGGCCTCGAAGAGGAGGCATCCCTCGTTCACCGGCGACGCAGCGCGCGGCACAGAAGATCTCGGGAAAACATGACGCTCGCCATGCTTGTCTTGATGTTGATCGCTTGCGCGAACGCCCGGGCCGACGCGGATCCGGAATTCGACGATCCCGCTCAGATCAAGGCGTTTTCGAGCGACCCGCGAGTCAACAATTGCAATTACCGGAGTCGAAGAACCGGAAGAAGGACAGAAGGTACATTCAGATCGGCGCGACATCGCCGAATGGCGCCTGCCAGTTTCATGACGAAGCCGGCGCGCCGTCGAATCAACCGGTGCTGAAGATAGAAACCGCGGTCGAACGTGCGGGATGCCGATCGTTGATGATGGAAGGCTCGTCCGATCCGGTGTCGTGGCGCAACCTTCCAGCAATTCCAACACGGCCTGCACGAGCAGGCAAAAAGCACGATCCTGTCCACGCCCGACGTCGGCAGGGCGCTGCTGATCCGCAACGATCCGATGACGCAAGTCCCTCGGCTTCAACCGAGCGAAAGCGCGCTCCTCGATCAATCGGGCCCAGCCGAGCGGTAATTTCAACGCCGGGCCACCTATGCCCCGAGCCGCGACAACCCGCCAAGGATGCCAACGACGGATTGATGCCAAGCATCCCGGCGGCCCGACGATCAACGATGAATGACGCGAACCCGCAAGTCATTGGCGACGGAGCCGGGCATGCGGCCATCACCGGCGCGGCGACGCGATGCGAACGACAGCGGCCCGCGGCCAGCAGCGTGCGCAATCGCTCCGGAACGTCGTCGACAATCCGGACGTCGCAGCCGCGGCGAGCTAAAGGGAAGGGAGGTCCGATATGCACGGACCGGAAAAGACAAAGGACGGAAGCAAGACCCGCGAGTGCGGCGCTATCCGTCCTTGTCACTGTTCGTTGGTAGGCTCGATTGGATTCGAACCAACGACCCCCACCATGTCAAGGTGGTGCTCTAACCAACTGAGCTACGAGCCTGTATTGAGGCGCGAATTGTAGACATACTTTCTGGAATGCGCAAGCGCGTCGCGAAAAAATTCCAAATCGTGGTCGCCCGCTTCGGCTTCTCTCCATGCAGCGATCAGGGAGAACCAGAGCGTCTCCGAATGCGCCGGAGTAGTATCCGTACTGCTCCGGCACGCGGAGTCGCGCCGTCGGCGTGCCGAGATCCCTGTTCTTCGAATCACGATAATTCAGATACCCGTATGACAGCCCTCTCAAGCAGCGAGCGCGCCACTGCACTCCTGCCTTATCTCGTTGCCGCCACGTTCTTCATGGAATATCTCGACACCACGGTCATTGCGACCGCGTTGCCGCAGATGGCCCACAGCTTCGGCGTCGGACCGAATGCGCTGAGCTTCGGGATGACCGCCTACATGCTGACGCTCGCGGTCTGCATTCCGATCAGCGGCTGGATCGCGGACCGCTTCGGCGCCCGCACGGTGTTCGGCGGCGCGATCGTGATCTTCTCGGTGGCGTCGATCCTGTGCGGGCTGTCGACCAGCGTCGAGCAGTTCATCGCGGCGCGTCTGCTGCAAGGGATCGGCGGGGCGATGATGGTGCCCGTCGGCCGGCTGATCGTCGTGCGCAGCACCGACAAGTCCAAGCTGATGCGCGCAATCTCGACCATCACCTGGCCCGGCATCGTCGCGCCTGTCGTCGGGCCGCCCGTCGGCGGCTTCATCACGACCTATGCCTCGTGGCGCTGGATCTTCCTGCTCAACGTGCCGATCGGTATCATCGTATGCATCTGTACGTGGCTGCTCGTCAACAACAGCCGCGATGCCGAGCCCAGGCCGCTCGACTGGATCGGTTTCGCGCTCTCGGGCGCCACGCTGACCTGCATGCTGGTCGCGACCGAAATCGCGGGCCAGCAGGATACGCAGGTGTGGATGGTGGCCGGGCTGTTCGCCGCGAGCGCGGTATTCGGCGTCGCGGCCTGGTCGTATGCGGCGCGCTGCGCGCACCCGCTGCTCGATTTCACGACGATGAAGGTGCCGACCTTCTCCGTCACGGTGCTGACCGGCTCGGTGTCGCGTATCGCGATCAACTCGGTTCCGTACCTGCTGCCCCTGCTGTTTCAGGTCGGGCTCGGCCTGTCGCCGTTCCAGTCCGGCCTGTTGCTGCTCGGCAGCGCGGTCGGCAATCTCGGCATGAAGGCCGGCACCACCTGGATCCTCGAACGCTACGGTTTTCGCCGGGTTGCGCTGGTCGACATGACGATCGTCGCGTTGTTCACGATCCTGTGCGGCTGGTTGACCGCCTCCACGCCGATCGCCGTCACGCTGTTCGTCGTGTTCGTCTATGGGCTCACGCGCTCGCTTCAGTTCACGACGCTCGCGACGCTCGCCTACGCGGATATCCCGGCGCGCCAAACCAGCGCCGCCAGCACGCTGTGGAGCGCGGCGCAGCAGATGAGCATGGGGATGGGGATCGCGTTCGGCGCACTCGCGCTGCGTGTCGCGTCGATGTGGCGCGGCGACGCCAGCGGCACGCACTACGTGCTCGCGGATTTCCGCTGGGCGTTTTTTCTGGCGGGCCTGCTCGCGTTGCTGACGCTGCCGGGCTACGCGCGACTCGCCGCGGATGCCGGCGACCGGCTGCGGGCGAGCATGGCGAAGGGGTGATGCGCGGCGGCAGCGGCGCCGACACGTGCTGCTGCGCTGTGCAGGATCGCAGTGCGGTCGTGCGCGGAAATCGGTGGCGTGACGCGCTTCCGCCAGTGGGCGCGCAGGTCATGCGGCGGAAGCGCCGACCCGACGGCGTGCGATCCCGGAGGATGCGACGTTGCCGAGCGGGACGCGTGGAACTGCTTCGTGGCCCCGGTCGCGACAACGTTGCGGCGTTCGGTGCATGCTCGCTTGCGAGCGAGATCGATGCGGGTGGCGAGAATATCCAGGCGAGCAGGGTGTTCCACTGTCCCGAGCCATTCACGACAACGTGCGAGGCGCTCGGTGCACGCAGCTGGCGTTGAGATCGATACAGTCGGCGAGACCATCCAGGCGGGCAAGGTGCCCCACTGTCCTGAGCCATTCACGACAACGTGCGAGGCGCTCACG